>NZ_JBZNBU010000310.1:0-17925 GCF_058530065.1 Waterburya sp.
GCCACCGCTAGCGCAACCACAGTTATCTTGCCAGCGTCCGACTCCGTGAGCGCAACTCCAGGCAGTTACGGGTTTTAAGACTACTTCCCAAGTAGGGGGACAAATACTGAGGTAGTGGGCATAGTTGGTTACCGTCCAATTATAATGAGCAAATTGCTCGCTCAGGGCATAGGCAATACATTTTTCTGTTCCTCCTTTGTGGTGTCCGAAAGTTTCTCCATCGGTAGCCACGCTAATAATTTGCGAAAGGCGATCGTCACCTCGGATTGCTCGTCCCATTCTGGCAGAAAAGGTATCGACAGTTTCCAACAGATCCTCAAACCCTAAAGCGCGGGAAATTGGCCCATCATAGAAGAAAATATCAATATAGCGATCGCCCACAAAACAACGATAGGGACGAGTGGGATCGATTTGCGATCCCCCTACTTCAATCCATTCGTTTTCAGTTTCTAATTCTTTATCTTCAGTAATTAAAGGACGACATCTTTCTGCTTGGGAAGGAGCAAGAATAATAAATTTAATCTCCTCTTCAATCAAAGCTTCTAGGGTAGGATAGTCTACCGCAGTTTCTGCCAACCACATCCCTTCGGGATCGCGTCCAAAACGAGAACGAAAATCTTCTTTACCCCAACGAATTTGCGTAATCTTATCTCTTTGATTAGCTAGAGGCAAAATAATGTGATTGTAGACTTGAGCGATCGCATTGCCATGCCCGTTTAGTCTTTCGCTACTCTGGCGATCTGCTTCTAGAATCCGCTGATAGACTTCGGGATCGTATTTTTCTAGCCAAGACATTAAAGTCGCGCCAATATTAAAACTTAAATATTCAAAGTTATTAACGATCCCAATTACTTCCTGGTTGTGATTGAGGATGCGAGCAAAGGCGTTAGGACGATAACATTCATGATGGATGCGTTCGTTCCAATCATGGTATGGTTGCGCGCTTGGTTGTCTTTCAATCGTGTTGAGATAGGGATTTTCTCTAGGTGGTTGGTAAAAATGACCGTGAACTGTAATATATACGCCTTGGGCAGTTTTCAGGGGATCGTTAGTAGCTTGAATTGCCGAACTAAGATTCTGGGGTGCAGTAGAAACCATAAAAAAATACTCTCAGATATATGCAGTTAATTGAATAATTGAAGAATTGAAATATAGTGCGGGATGGATTTACCAAAACCAAGACTTATTATTTTGTCCGATTTTTTTAATATGTATCGAATTTCTGTCCTTATTTAAACTTAGATTACTCTCAATTAACTGCTTTGTAAGATAAATCAATAAACTTTTAAGAAAGTTTGGATATTTATTAATCGGCTGCTGGCGCGCCAATTAATAAATCGTCGATACCATCCCCATTAATATCCCCTGCATTGCTTACAGAACGTCCAGAGCGATCGCCTGCATCGATACCGTTCAGGTTGACGCTTTATTTGTTATTTTTTTAGAGGAAATAGAAATATCTTTTGACGCGGAGATATTTTGAGGTTTTATTAGTTCGTTTTTATAAGATTTTTTTTGTGGTTAAAAATACTGAAAAAACAAGATACTTTTATTCAGATTTATATTTGCTTGTAGTTAGATTAACTTATGTTGTTTCCTTTAGATGTAAAAAATAAGTAAAGTTTTTGATAATTTATCATAGTTGAATGAAGTATTTTACAAAGCAATATTGAAAATAACAATTATTATCAGATAATAGAATTAGATGATAAATCAGTGTTTAAGAACTATTCAGAATAGTCGATCGCAAAACATACGAATATGAGCTATAAAACCAAGCTTAATTGTCGATCAAAACTTGATGTATTTTTAACTCATTACTGATTATTTGTTACTTCTGGATCGGGATGATAAAGCGATCGCACCATTCGTAGTTGCAAAAAACTAAACTAGGAAACATATAAAAACTTTTAGTCGTCTTATTATTTATCTAGATCTATATTTATGTGGTTAGTTGCAACAGGATTATTTCTGGAAACCCAAATAAACTTTCTCGAACCAATAGAGATCGAACCCAACTTTTCTCTCTCTCAAAGTCAAGAGTCTAGAAAAATGGTGCAGCCTTTTCTGGTTGCGACTCCTACGAATCTAGAATCTGAAGCAAGCTATCAGCCCAATTTAATTTCTGGCTTCGCCATCGATCAAAGTTCTTCTCAACTGGTTAGTACCAATCTGAATGCTTTTGAACCAGAGTCTAGTCCTTTTAAAGCTGGCAGAACATCTTGGCAAACCAAGACTAGTATTGGTTCTCTAGGATTGAATGGGAAATTTAACAATCGAGCAGAATTCACTAAAGGCAAAGCTTTTTGGAATGCTCAAACTAAATTAGGTGCGGTGAATCTAAGTCTTAATCTAAATCGAGAATTTAAACCAATTCAAAACGTTGCTGCTTGGCAAGCCGATACTTTGTTGGGTTCTCTCGTAGTAGAAGGCAAATTTAATGAAGAAATTACTTTTACTGGAGGTAATACCGCTTGGAAAGCCAAAACTAAATTAGGTGCGATCGCTGTCAAAGGAAACTTTGATCAAGAAACCACCTTTACGGGAGGCAATATTAAGGTATCAACCACAACCTTTTTCGGTTCTCTAGCTGCGGATCTCAAATTAGATGAAGAAACCCACTTTAAAGGGGGTAATGCTTCCTGGGATGCCAATCTTTTATTTGGTTCTAATATTGGGGTGAGTGGAGAGTTCGATCAAGATACTGTCTTCACTGGCGGAAGTTTGAAACTAGGGGCGAAGACAGCTTTAGGCACTTTAGGAGTCAAGGCAAATGTAGATCGAGAAACTTCTTTTACAGGGGGAAGTGCTTTTTGGAAAGCGAAAACTGGACTGGGTTCGATAGGTTTAAATGCGGAATTAGAAAAAGATGGGGAGTTTGAATCCAGTATTAAATTACAAATTCCTTTTTAACTTTAGAGATCGAAAACAAGATATCCTAGCATAGAGAAAAAAGCCAATGATTTAAGTAAGAGAAAAGCGGTGCTAGACCTAAAATTAATTCGAGCCAATCCCGAAAAAATCCAAGAGTTAATCGATCGCCGTAATGGTAGTTATGACATTAGCGCGATCGTGAAATTAGATCGCTCCTCTAGGGAATTAGAAACCAACCGCAGTCAACTCAGCGCGCGGGGTAATGAAATTGGCAAACTCATTGGCAAAAAAATTGGTAGTGGTAGCAATCCTCAAGGAGAAGAGATCGCCCAGCTTAAAGCTGAAGGGAATGAAATAAAAACCAAACTCAGCGAACTAGAACCCCAGGAAAAAGACTTAAAAGCCAAAATTGAAGCTTTACTTTTAGAATTGCCCAATCTCCCCGATGAATCCGTTCCCGTCGGTAAAGGGGAAGAAGAAAACGTAGAAATCAAACGCTGGGGCGATGAATATATCTCCAGCAATACTAATGTTTTGCCCCACTGGGAAATTGGCGAAAAATTAGGAATTTTAGAATTTAAACGTGCGGTGAAAGTTGCCCAAAGTCGTTTTGTTAATTTGGTAGGCGCGGGTGCAGCCTTAGAAAGAGCCTTAATTAATTTTATGCTCGATACTCAAATTGCGGCTGGCTATCAAGAAGTTATGCCTCCCGTATTGGTCAATAGTGCATCCCTACAAGGCACTAGTCAATTACCCAAGTTTGCTGAAGATAGCTTTAAATGTACCAGTGATGATTTATGGCTCACTCCCACAGCAGAAGTACCCGTAACTAATTTATATCGGGATGAAATAATTGAAGATAGTCAATTGCCGATTCATCACTGCGCTTATACTCCCTGTTTTCGTCGCGAAGCGGGGAGTGCGGGCAAAGACAGTCGGGGTTTAATCAGGCTACATCAATTTAACAAAGTAGAACTGGTTAAAGTAGTCGCCCCCGAAACTTCTGATGCCGAACATCAAGCATTGGTCGAAAATGCCGAAGCAATTTTACAAGCTTTAAAATTACCCTATCGCATTCTAGAGTTGTGTACTGGAGACATTGGTTTTGGGGCTGCTAAATGTTATGACCTAGAAGTTTGGCTGCCTGCTGCCCAAATGTACCGAGAAATTTCTAGTTGTTCTAATTTTAGAGATTTTCAAGCCCGTCGCGCTAACATCCGCTTTAAACAGGCAGGAAAAAAAGGTACGCAATACGTCCACACTCTTAATGGTTCGGGATTGGCAATTGGTAGAACTATGGCAGCAGTTTTAGAAAACTATCAACAAGAAGACGGTACTGTAAAAATTCCCGAAGTCCTTCAGCCCTATATGAAACGGGAAATTTTGTAAGGGTAACTGGAATATTCTATTATCGATCTCTGATTTATATTTAGCCTCCGATAGCTAAATAGTCTCCCCTAATTAGGCGGATTTGCGCCAAGGTGAAAACAATGGGAATGACTCTAGAGTAATTGGTAGCGATCGCCTTCCAGCCTAAATCTGCTAGAAAATAGCTCCATACAATTGGTCCTAACAAGCTGAAAATCCCCCTAGTTGCTCCATAACGGGCAGCATTAGCTGCCATGCCCTTTTTAGCTGCTTGTAATGCTAATTGATTGCTCAAACCAACTACCGCAGTCGTTCCCCCTTTAATTATTGCTGTTTTGGCAGCTTGATAGGTGGCAAAATGAAGGGCGAATTGCTTGGCAATATGTTTTAACAACCAAGATTTTAAAATGCTGCTAGCTGCTACAATCCCCGTACCCTTCAAGAGAATCTTGACGGGATTATTCTGCCAGCCCAAAGGTAAAGGTTCTGGTGGCGTTGATGCTGCTAAAGCTCGACCGATTTGTACTTGAAGGGACGATTGTTCTTGAGGGGGTAATTTATCCCAAGCTTTTGTAACTAAATGTAAAAAAATTTCTGCCTCAATATCGGTGGCAGTCATTCGGTGAGAGTAAGGAATTTTAAGATAGTGACAAATTTTAATTAATATTTCTCGATAAGATACTTCTTGGGTGCGTCCTCGCAATACCGTGAGACCATCTGCTGCTAGGTAGCGGACTCGGCGATCGAGATCGTCTAGCCACACATCCCAATCTTGGCTTTGAACGTATAGTGGCTCTGGAGTTTGCCAGTAATCTAGAGGATTGAAACGACGGCGAAATAATATTTGTGTGATTTGTTGTAATTCTTCTTCTGTTGCTAAAGCTAGTCCTGCGGTTAATTCGTCCAATTTCTCTTCCTCCACAACACCCGTATCTTACGAGTTTTTTTTAAATCGGCAAGCTTTCATTTTGGATTATAGCGGAGACTTTTAGACATAACACAACTGGTATTGATTTTTATCGTTGGCTCAAGTTAATTTTAAACCCAGAACGATTCCTAAAGCGATCGCTGTTGACAAAAAACTAATTTTAAGTTGAAAGCTTTTTTGTTTGAATGGGGGAATTTGCCACCAAAAATAGGAAAAAATCAATAATTCGGCGATCGCAGTCATTCCTGCAATATCCACTGCTTCTCCTTGACCCCAAATAAAACCACTAGCCGCGACTAAAAATATCGGAACTCCTATGGCTAAAACTCCTCCCTGAACCCTGGCTTGGGGTTCTATCTTGGCTATGGCTACTGCGCCTAATTGAGCAACGGCAATTACCATTGCTGCTACTACAGCGATCGCTATATTAACTATATTTGATTCTAGATTGTGGTCGATAAAATTTAGTCCCCAGACTGATATTCCACTCAAACTAGTAATTGTTAAAGTCCCCAGGGCTAAAACAGGATTACTCAGTTTGTTTGGTGGTAAATCGGGAATAATTGTCAGCTTTTCCTGATTTTCTAAATTTTCTAAATCTACTGCCAATAAAGCATCCCTCGCAACTATGGCATTCTCAAAACGTTGGCTGGCTTTAGCATTGGTCATTTTGACCAGCCAATCGAACAAACCGCGATTTAATTGAGGAAAAATCCTCTTGAGATTCAACTGATAGGGGTCATCCGTCGATGCTAGCTCGCGAATTTCATTAATAGTTTTGTGGGATAACAGACAGACAAAAGTCACTCCCAAGCTATATATATCTGAAGCAAGGGTAGGTTTAATAATTTGTTCGGGAGCAATGAATCCAGGAGTGCCACGAAAAACACTACTTCCCGTAACTTCTTTGCTACCTAAACTAGCAAAGCCAAAATCAATTATGTAAGGATTCAATTCTGAATCTAAAAGAATATTCTCTGGTTTAAGATCGCGATGAACGACTGGTGGCGTTTGTTGTTGTAAATAAATTAAGATCTCTAAAATTTTGAGAAAAATTTCTTTAAGTTCGGTTAATGTTAGTTGATCGCACTCCTGAAGATTAGGCGCAGCGATATATTCTTGAATCAAACAAAAACCATTTTTTGTTTCAATAGTATCTAAATACCGAGGAATGCCATCACAATCTAATTGTTTGAGAATCTCGATCTCTCGTTGGTATGCTTGGTAACCCGACCAATTTGCATTGACTGTAGCAAAACAGAATTGTTTAATAACTACTATTTCCTGGCTAATTAAATTAACGCCTTTCCACGTGATACGACCTCCTTCTCGATTGCATCCTAATTGGCGATCGATTTGATATCCATATTTTGTTAGGTCTGGCAGATCGTTCATTTTAAGCTTTTATTTCAATAGTTTTTTGATTTTAGTTGATTAATTTTGTGACCCACAGTCTCTTAAGCAAAATTATTTGAATTAGATACAGTTATTTTCTGTTTAGCTTTTAATTTATCGATTAAACTAACAAACTAAAAAAACTAATAAAAAATGCTGGAATTAAATTAAAATTTAATATTAAGTCCTTTAAACAAAATCTTGCTACTGCTAGCTTTGTTTGTCGAAATCAGTCTTTTTTTTGTATTTTGATGTATTATAAGATACGAAAAAAAAATAGATTATAAGCTAGAAAAAATAAGCTTAAATTACTTCATTTATTATTTAGAAAATGTAAAGTTTAACTTAATTTTACGTTTTACGATCGTAATTATGATCGAAATTCCCTTTTGGTCGGGAAGGCTCAAAAGACAGTCGATCTAAATCTAGATTAAAAATATTATATGTCAGTTAAAAATATACTATTAGTAGAAGACAATCCCGACGATCGCGAATTGATGAGATTGGCTTTTGTCAGAGAAAAAATTCCCCACCACCTAACGATAGTCTCTGATGGCCTAGAAGCTTTAAATTATTTAACAGAACAAGATACTTTGGGTGATGATTCGAGTCAAGCTTCAGAGAAGGAAAATTCTCGTCTTCCCCCCGCTCTCATCCTACTGGATTTGAATTTACCCAAAATAAATGGTATTGAAGTTTTGCGTCGTATCCGCGCCCATCCTAAAACTAAATTATTACCAGTCGTAATAATTAGCTCCTCAAATGAGCCACAAGACCTAATTGACAGTTATATTAATGGTTGCAATAGTTATGTTCGCAAACCAATTCACTTTACTCAATTACAAAAATTTGTTAGAGAAATAAGTACCTATTGGTTGACGATTAATCAGCTACCACCAGTTTCTGGAGTCCTAAATGAGTAAACTTCTGCGAGTCTTAATTGTCGAAGATTCAGAAGATGATGCCGAACTACTAGCCATCGAACTAGAACGTGGCGGTTACGAAGTTATTTACCAAAGAGTAGATACTAAGACAGATATGGAGTCTGCCTTAAAAAAATGTGCTGTCTGGGATATTATTTTAGCTGATTATTCCATGCCTCAGTTCAATGCAATTGCTGCTCTTAATTTACTTAAGGAATGGAATCTCGACCTACCTTTTGTGATTATTTCGGGCAAAATTGGCGAAGATACCGCTGTCGCAGCCATGAAAGCAGGAGCGCATGATTATTTAGTTAAAGGCAAACTAGCTCGTCTCATTCCCGCCGTAGAAAGAGAATTGAGAGAGGCAATTTTAAGAGAAGAATACCGCGCTGCCCAACAAAGGTTGAGATATCTAGCTTTTTACGATAATTTAACAGGTTTGCCCAATCGCACTCAGTTTATCGAGTATTTAAGCAAAGAAATAGCTTTATCGGCAGAATTAAACTCTAATAGCCATTTATTTGCTGTTCTTCTGTTGAGTATCGATCGCTTTCGCAGTATAAAGCAAAGTTTGGGCTATGAAATCGGCGATCGACTTTTAAAAGGAGTAGCTTGCCGTTTAAAAAAGTATATACAAGAAGAAGATTCGAGCATTGTTGCCAGAATCAGTGAAGATGAATTTGCCTTATTAATCAATAATATTAAAAATACAGAAGATATTCTTAATCGAGCCGAAAAGATTTATCGTCAATTGATCCAACCTTTTGCCATTGGCAATAGTACGGTATGCTCTACCGTCAGCATTGGTATTGCTCTCAAGGACAATAACGAGCAAGATCCTGACAAACTGTTGCAATCGGCGGATACTGCAATGCAATATGCCAGGGTCAATTTTGTCAAAACTTCGGTTTTATTTGACCAAAAAATGCAAAGCAATGCCGTCGAAAAAATACAATTGGAAAATGACCTGCAACAAGCAATTAATAACAAACAACTATTTTTAAAATACCAGCCGATAGTTTCTCTACAAACAGGTAAGGTTTCCTGTTTAGAAGCTTTAGTGAGATGGAATCATAATTCTTTGGGGACAATCCCGCCAGATAAATTTATTCCTATTTCTGAGGAAACTGGACAAATCATTGCTTTGGGGGAATGGGTACTTTCAGAAGCTTGCTATCAACTGGTTGCTTGGCAAAAATCTTTTGCCAATAACTTGCCTTTTACGATCAGTATTAATTTATCTCGCATCCAAATTTATCATCCAGAATTAATTCCCCAAATAGATTGCCTTTTAGAAACTTTAAATCTAGCAGGTCAAAATATAAAATTAGAAATTACCGAAAGTACGTTGATGGAAAATACAACTGCAGTCACCAAAGTTTTGGAAAAACTCAAAGAGCGCGATATTAAATTATGTTTAGATGATTTTGGTACTGGTTATTCATCTTTGAGTTATTTGCGTTATTTACCCGTCGATACAGTCAAAATAGACCGCTCTTTTATTACACCTGAAATTAATAATACTGACTACGATATTCTCAAAGCAATTATTGACCTAGCTCACAGTTTAGATTTAGATATAATCGCTGAAGGCATTGAAACCGAAGCTCAAAGAGATATTTTAAAAGGTTTGGGTTGTGAATACGGACAAGGATATTTATTTGCCTATCCTTTGAACAGTAATGATGTTTTAAGCCTAGTCGAATAGCATAATAACCTATGACTATTTCTTTGATAGTAAAGCTGGTGAAGTATTTTTGATAAATTTGTTGTGTCTCCAACAAAATAAGACTGGAAATATGCTAGCTTATGAATTAAATTAAGTAACTTCATGCTTTAAGAAGTTTAGTTTTATTTAGCACAAAGTACCCATAGTGAATCCTTTATTGGCAAAATTTTTCAGAGCGGTATACCGAAAAGAACCTATTTCTGGCTTTATCCTCATTTTGGGCTTGACTGATGCTTTAATTGGAGGATTTGGTGGACGTGGTGGTTTACTATCTATTGGTTTAATTGTTGCTTTGTTGGCAATAATTATGCGCTGGAAACAAGGAACTAGAAAAAAATCTAGAGCGATCGCAACCCAACCCGTAAAATATCTCTTACCTCCTGGATCTACTCGCCAACCCCTACCTTTATTAACTAGTAGCAAACGTCGTCAATAATTAAAATATTAATTGATTAAATGACCAAGGAGAATGTCGAGCAAAAACATCCCCAGAACAAAAAAGATCGGGCAACTGTAGACAGTTTGTTACAAGTAACTTCCAATCCTGGCGATCGCGATTTAGTCGAGTTAGCTCGTTTGATTATTCGCTATCGCGATTTTCCTGGGGCGCGGGATATTCAACGGGATTTGCAATCTGTTTTAAATAATTGGCAGCTAGAAGAAGAAGAACTATATCGCCAAACTCGAATTATTCACGCCCAAGGTACTGTATATCGACGTACTGCTACGGGAGAACAACAAGATTGGACGTGATTTATCGTCATGTCTTGATCAAATTACCCATTATCCAACCCTGACTATCAAATTAAATTGATTTTGCGAGACTACTTAATTTAATCGTCGGATTTAATTTGCATCACAATAGAGGTCATATCGTCTCCACATTGATTGTTTGTACCGCTAAATTGCTTCACTTGATAGAAAACATGGTCTAATATTTCTTCTGGGGTTTCTAGATGCTGACAAGCCCATTTAAAGCAAAGATGGAGGTTTTCTTCATCAAAGCGATCGCCTTCTTCGTTGGCTGCATCGGTAAAACCATCGGTGTAATAAATAATTGTGTCTCCAGGAGCAAGCTGCACCACAGCATCTTCATATTCCGATTCCATGTCCAAACCGATTAACATTCCCCAACTATCCAGCTTTTCAATTTGATTAGTTGCTTTGCGCCACAATAAAGGAGGATTGTGAGCAGCATTGGTGAAGGCGAGAGTTTGTTTTTTAGGGTCGTACTCCGAGTAAAACATACTCACAAAACGGTGAGAATTTTCCAGATCGGCATACATTACGCGATTGAGGTGGCGCATAATTTGGGCGGGAGAATTGCGATTTAATACTTCAGCCCGTAGCATACCTCTAGTCATGGTCATAATCAATCCTGCGGGGACACCTTTACCCATGACATCGCCGATCACAATACTCCAAGGAACATCAGAATCTGATTCTTGCTGGCTAATTTCTAGGCGATCGTAATTAGTAGGAATAAAATCATAATAATCGCCTCCGACGCGATTGGCGGTTTCGCATTTAGCAGCGATCGCCACCCCCTTGATTTGAGGACATTTACTGGGCAGCAGACGTAATTGAATTTCCGAAGCAATTTCCAATTCCCGATCTTGTCTTTCTTTAGAACGTAATTCTACTGTTAGCTCGTGATTGGCGATCGCAACTGCCGTTTGATCTGCTACTAATTGAGTTAGTTTTCTTCTCGTAGGATTCCAACTATATCCCTCATCAATGCTAAAAACAAAAAGACGACCTTGTTCGACATTTTTAACTAAAATCGGAGTGCCAAAAAACTTAATTTTTGTTTCCAATTCAGTTAAACTTTGTTCTTCAATAATTTCTGAGAGTTTAGAGCAGAGCTTAACAGTTTGATCGCTATCTATTTGATGCTTGACGCGATCAAAAATTTGCCTGACTTCTAAGCCGACTTTATTATCCTGACAATGAATTTGTTCTAAATGAATTTGATTTCCTTTATATAATACTAAAGCTCCACCAATGGCATCGGTAACCCTAGCTGCCATCAAAGGAGTTAATTCTAGAAACTGATTCAAGTTACTAAAACTACGTAGGGCAAATCCCAAGGAGCTCAATAAGTCTTGAATTTTATTTTGTTCTCTTTGGAGATTAGCCACCAATTCCTTTAGTGCCATAATAGGATTAATTTCATCGTCAGAAGAAGGATTAATACTATTATTTTCTTGAGAGGGATGGCTATGAGAAGACGTGACAGTCATTGCCTCTACAAATTTAGACATTAGTTTTTCAGTTCATTAGTCACAAATACAATCAAAGTATGGCAACAATAAGTATATTTTAGGAAATACATTTTCAATGATTTATCAACCGTTTTTATTAATGGTTATCTGGCGATCTATTAATAAAAGTAGTATTTATATTTCATCTATCTGAATATTTAGTTGATTTATGATAACTCGAAATAGCTAATACGCCAAGAAATTCAATCTAATCTTTTTAATCTATGGATAGAAATCAATGTATTTTAATTAACCATTGAGTAGAGCTTCAACAAATTCATAACTGGAAAAAGGTCTTAAATCTTCAATTCCTTCCCCAGCACCAATAAAGCGAATCGGCAAATTTAGTTGTTGAGCTACTGCTAGAGCGACACCACCCTTAGCACTGCCATCTAGCTTGGTCAATACCACACCACTTAGGTTTGCTGCTTCAGAAAATACTTGAGCTTGACGCAAACCATTTTGACCTAAAGTTGCATCTAATACTAGTAAAGATTCTACTTTAGCATCGCTAGCTTTTTTGTCTATAATGCGACGGATCTTAGCTAATTCTGCCATCAAATTTTGTTTATTTTGCAATCTACCTGCCGTATCCACCAGCAATAATTCTGTATCTTTGGCTTTAGCAGCAGTAATGGCATCAAATACTACTGCCGCAGGATCGGTATTTTTTCCTGGATTTGCTACTACGGGGGTATCAGTACGCTCCCCCCAAACTTGAACTTGTTGTACGGCAGCAGCACGAAAAGTATCGGCAGCAGCAATCATACATTTATAGCCAGATTTTTGACCGAGATTGGCTAGCTTACCAATAGTAGTAGTTTTACCCGCCCCATTTACTCCTGTCAAGAGCCAAATATTAAATTCTCCTTCTTCGGGGACAAAGGCTGTATCTTTTTGTCCTTCTAAGGGTTTATCGAGAATATCCTGCAAAATAGTTTTAAGATAAGCGATCGCACCATCGGGAGGCAAGGCTTCTTCTTTTAGTTTGACTTGTAAGGTTTCAATAATATAGTCTGTGGCTTCGATTCCTACATCGGCTTGTAGTAATAGAGCCTCAATTTCCATTACTGCATCGTCGTTAAGAGGACCTTTGCCCACAATCGATTTGAGTTGGTTAACTAAACCAATCCGAGTTTTACCCAAACCCTGACGCAGTTTAGTCAGCCAGCTAATTTCTTCTTCGGAGACATCTTCGGCAGATCTGCCACTTTTGGCTAATACTTGAGAAGACCAGACGAAATCTTCATCTAGTTCTACTTCTATTTCTTCCTCCTCTTCTTCTGGGGTTTCAATTGCCGTTTCTTTAAGCTTTTCTAATCCCTGAGACTTTTGCATCCAAACAGGAACATTTGCTGGGGGTTTTGTTTCTGTTTCTATCTCTGTTTCAGTTTCAGCTTCTACTTCGGCAATAATTTCTTCAGTCTCTTCTACTTCGGTAACTTCTTCTGTTGCAGTATTGTCTGTAGTTGCTTCTACTTCTTCTATCTGTTCTTCTGATTCTGCTTCTATAGTTTCTTCGGTTGCGGTTTCTGCTTTTTCTGCTTCTCCTTTTCGCTCCTGAATATTTTTATAAGCAGCTTTGGCAAAAGCAAGATAATCAGGTTCGGCTATTTCACTACCAGATTCTTTAGCCGACTCTGTAGTTACTTCGGGTTGAGTTTCAGCAGGAGTAGTTTCCGATTGTTTTTGCTTTGCTTTTTCGTTGCGGCGAAACCAATTAAACATTATGTCAGAAGAAGATAAACCTTAGTATTATTTCCTAACGATAATACCAAGGTTCGCTCGATTATTGATTTAATCACTTAGTGGTAATTTCACCACCTCGTCACTCAGTTTCATAAAGCATGATAATATCACCAAGTTCTGAATTTAACCACCAATGCGGAATTCAATTACATCCCCTTCTTGAACCACATAATCTTTTCCTTCCAGGCGTAATAAACCTTTTTCTCTGGCTGCGCTTTTTGAGCCTGTTTCAACTAAATCTTCATAGCTGATGGTTTCGGCTTTAATAAATTTTTTCTCAAAATCCGTATGAATTACGGCGGCTGCTTGGGGTGCTTTCATTCCCGCAATAATCGTCCAGGCACGACTTTCGGTTTCTCCTGTGGTTAAGTAAGTCCGTAAGCCTAACAGGTCGTAAGTAGCTCTAATTAATGATTTTAGACCTCCTTCTTCTACCCCCAAAGCTTCGAGAAAGTCTTTGGTTTCTGCTTCAGAAAGTTCGATCAATTCCGACTCTACTTGAGCCGAAACTACGACAACTTTGGCATCTTCATCGTTAGCAAATTCGCGGACAGATTCAACCCAATCGTTACCGTCAGCCAAATCGTCTTCGGAGACGTTAGTAGCGTAGATAATTGGTTTATTACTGAGCAATCCTAAAGGTTTAATCATCAACTGCTCTTCTTCAGACAAGTCCATACTGCGGACAGATTGACCATCGTTAAGTACAGTACTAATTCTATTTAATAGTTCGACTTCTGCTTGGGCATTTTTGTCGTTTTTAGCTGATTTGCGTTGCTTGGCAATACGTTTTTCTATTTGAGCTAAATCCGCTAAAACTAGTTCCAGATTGATTACTTCAATATCTCGCACGGGATCGACAGAACCAGATACGTGAATGATATCGTCGTCATCAAAACAACGCACCATATGAACGATGGCATCAACTTCGCGAATATTAGACAAAAATTGATTGCCCAATCCTTCTCCTTTACTCGCGCCTTTAACTAATCCTGCAATATCAACAAACTCGATTCTCGTGGGGACAATTTTTTGGGAGTTGGATAGTTTTGCCAGTACATCTAAACGATTATCGGGAACAGATACTACGCCGACGTTGGGTTCGATAGTACAAAAAGGAAAATTAGCTGCATCGGCTTTGGCATTGGCAACCAAAGCATTAAACATAGTAGATTTACCCACATTGGGCAATCCGACGATTCCTGCTCTTAACATGACGGCTTGTGTAGACTTTTAGATTCAGTCTGCCAATTTTACTTTATTGCAACTAGATAACTCAAACATATAACCCCTACCCCAGACGGTTTTAATATATTCGCCGTTAACATCGCCAATTTTTTTACGGATGCGACCGATGTGAATATCTACTTTGCGGTCGTCTCCATCGTAGTCGTCTTTGTTCCAAATTGCAGAAATTAACTCTCCTCGATCCCAAACGCGGTTAGGATTGTTGGCTAGAAAATATAACAAATCGAATTCTAATGCCGTTAAGGGAATAGTACGGTTATTTAAAATTACTTCGCGACGATAAAAATTAATTTGAAGATTATCTAAAATAATAGAATTATTAGTATTTGTAGAAGTTAGCTCTACCGTAGATCTTCTAAATAAAGCTTCAACTCTAGCTTTTAATATTTGTAAGTCAAAAGGTTTAGTAATATAATCATCTGCGCCCCTGGCAAATGCTTCTAAGACATAGGAATTATCTGTCATAGAACTCAACATAATAATTCTGACATTAGTTTGGCTCATTTCTTCACAGAGAGTAAGTCCAGTATCATCGGGAAGATTGATATCAAGAAACACTAAATCTGGTTGAAAACTTTGAAATTTTTCTCTGGCGATCGCGCAATTGGGAGCAATCTCTGTAATGTAGTTATTGTAACTAAGGAATCTATCGATTAGGTGTTGTAAAGCTCGATCGTCATCAACAATAAGTACTTTTTTTTTATTATTCTCCATCAAACTATTTTGATAGTAATTATTTAATAAATACACGGGAATATACCTATTTTATTAATTTAAGACTTTCAAAGAATATCAGAATAATTACTTACAATGCGATGTTTTTTTGGCTTTTTTACTCAATCTTTATAAAAAAACTCCCTTGTATAAAGTCAAGATTTAAAAAAAAATATTTTTCAGCTTAGTTATTGAAAGTTTTTTAGCAAAAAATTAAGTACTTTCACTTAGATAATATGCGATCGCCGATAGTGCTAGACTCAAGCCAAATCTACCAATATATCGACGATTGACCATTACTAATTAACAATTTTTACTGCTTACCAAAAATATTTCTAATGCGATAAATTGGTCTTCTTTGAGATTCGTGATAGGTACGCATTAAGAGTTCGGAGACCAAACCAAAACAAAATAATTGAACCCCAGTTAAAATCAATAATACCGCTAAAATTAGGAGCGGGCGATCGCCAATATTTTGGTTAAAAAAGAGCTTAACTATGGTTAAATACATACCCATTGCCACTCCAGTCGCCAAAGATATTACTCCCCCCAAACCAAAAACGTGCATCGGACGAGTTAAAAACTTTTTCATAAAGAAAACAGTCATCAAATCCATCACAACGCGAATTGTTCTACCTAAGCCATATTTACTCTGACCAAATCTTCTAGGGTGATGGCGCACTGGTACTTCAGCAATTCTTGCTCCTTCGATATAAGCCAAAGCAGGAAGAAAGCGGTGTAATTCTCCATAGAGATTCATATCCGCAACCAATTCTGCCCGATAGGCTTTGAGGGAACAGCCGTAATCGTGTAAAACTACTCCTGTCACTTTGGCAATAATAATATTGGCGATTTTGGAAGGTAGTAGTCGAGTTAAAGCAGCATCTTGTCTATTTTTGCGCCAACCGCTGACTAGATCGTATCCTTCATTGAGCTTGGCGAGCAACATAGGAATATCTGCTGGATCGTTTTGCAAATCCCCATCTAAGGTAACAATTATTTTCCCTCCCGCCGATTCAAATCCCGCAGCCATGGCAGCAGTCTGTCCGTAATTACGACGCAAAATTACTGCTTTTAGATCGATACGTCTTCTGGCAAGATTGGTTAACACTTCAGTCGAGCCGTCTTTTGAGCCATCATCGACACAAATTATTTCATAATTCAAGTTAGTTTCGACGACAGAATCGGCGATCGCATTAACCAAATGTTCGATACTTTCTGCTTCGTTATATATAGGTACGACTATGGATAAATCTAGGCTGGGAGAGTCGATCAGATGGGGAAGATCGCTATTTTTAATAGAGGGATAAGGCATAACAATATTGATAGTTTGAGGAATTTAACTAGGATACAATATTCTTTAAAATTGACCCACCACTCCGATCAATATCTAATACTAAGCTCGACTTGATCCATTTTCATTTACTGACAATCTTGAGTCTGCAACCCTTGTATTACAGTAGTTTGACTTTTTGCATATCACTACAATTTATGACCTTTAAAGAAAGGCAATTTTGAGATTTTGGATCAAGTCGAGCTTAGCATCGATCGCCATTTTACCTGTCTGACCATCGCTAAATGTGCTGGAAGAGATTCCCCCTGAATTAGTCACTAAAAACTAAAAACTAATACTTGACTTTTCCCTTACGGCAAAGTGTTAACTAGTAACAACAAAGATTTAGGGGTTGTTGATGCTAAAAATTAGTGACTTTGCTCAACTAAGTCGAATCTCTCCCAAAGCATTGCGTATATACGATCGCTTGGGCTTGTTAAAACCCATCAAAGTAGATAGTCAATCTAACTACCGTTATTATGCAGCAACCCAGTTACCCCGTCTGCATCGAATTTTAGTTTTCAAAGAACTAGGATTTTCTTTAGAACAAATTGGTTGTTTGCTGGACGAAAATATTTCTTTGACAGAGATTCGCGGAATGTTGCGCCTAAAACAAATAGAAATTCAAGAACGATTGGAAACAGATGCTTTGCGTCTCAATCGTCTCCAAATTCGCCTACAAGAATTAGAACAGGAGAAATCAATGTCTGACTATGAAGTAATTCTCAAACCTCTTTCCTCTCAGTTGGTTGCAGCCACTTTGGGAGTCATTCCCAACTTCGACGATTGTGCCCCCGTTATCGAAAGTATGTTCGATTTAGTTTACGGTTACGCCTTCGGTAATGGAGTCAAGGAAGTGGGTGCTGGCATCAATATTTATCACGAAACCAAACTAAGAGACAAACACATTCCCATTGAAACCGTAGTACCGATCGATCGCCAGATTCCCACAAGCGATAAGCCTATCCTAAAGGATACACCTTCGGCTAACGGCATAGCTTCGCAACGCATTTGGGTTTACGAACTACCAGAAGTGGAAACAGTAGCCTGCGTGGTGCATCAAGGATCTTTTGATTCGATCGGTCGAGCATATAACACTTTAATTGAGTGGGTTGGCAAACATGGATATCAAATATCAGGTTCGACTCGCGAAGTATACCTTCAATACGAACGAGATGGCGATACTGCCAATTATGTTACGGAAGTTCAAATTCCCGTAGAGAAAGAAGGAAAGAATTTTACTGGTGGCGGCTAATATTTAGGGCTTGCTGAAAAACTAAGATTTGAGAGGATATCTGTTGTAAAGCTATTAGCTATCAGCTTTCAGCTATTAGCTTTTAAGAAGCTAGTACATTTTATTTTGTTAAGTGCAAGAAAAATAACCTTGTTTATCAAAAAAC
>NZ_JBZNBU010000311.1:0-2743 GCF_058530065.1 Waterburya sp.
TAATATTGTTGGGATTTTGTTTCTCGCAAAGCCGTTTACCCCGAGCCAAACGGGGCAAGCCCAGCTTCGTGTTCTGGGCAGAGACGCAAAGGTACAAAAGAAGAATTTTTTATTTAGTGCATTGTTATAGAGAATTGGTATTAGTTTTTTTCCCATTAAGCATCAGCATTTGCATCAAGAATGCTTCTCCAAGTTATTGTCATTTTAATTAACAATTAACAATTAATAAAAACCATAATTCATACGGTATTTCAGAGCTAGGAAAAACCTTATCTTATCTTTGCTAGTCAATTAAAGACAATTTGTAATCTTAATTAGTTGTCAAGAGAAAACTTTAAATTCTACTTAAATAAGTTTAAATGAAAGATTACCAATCCTTAATAGGATCGTGAAATTCTAAGTAATGGAGATTAAAAATTAAGCCTAATTTCCTTATTAAATCTTAATATTTTAGTTTCCAACTGCATGATGAATCACAAAATCTGAGAATTTCGCCATGACTAATCAATTAGCTGGTTTTGCTTTTTTGCCAGCAGATACTTTTGCTGAAGGTCCTCCTGCAGGGGGTAATGACGGCGAAGGTAATCCCATTGATGCCAATGGACGGACTGGTCCTTTTGATGGGCAACCAGTCCAAGGTTTTAGTGGGGTACAGTTTGCGCCAGACAATAGCGGGGCATTCTGGTTTTTGTCCGATAATGGCTTTGGGGCGCAAGACAATAGTACGGATTATTTATTACGCATATATCAAGTAAATCCTAATTTTTCAGGCGTAGAAAACGGAGACGGAAGTGCAGAAGTACAAGGCTTCGTCCAACTTTCCGACCCCGATAATTTAATACCTTTTGATATTGTTAACCAGGATAGTGAAGATCGTCTACTAACGGGGGGCGACTTTGATATCGAATCTTTTGTTATTGATGAGAATGGGGATATTTGGGTAGGAGAAGAATTTGGTCCTTACCTCTTGCATTTTAATTCTGATGGGGAATTAATCGAAGCACCCATTGCTACTCCCAATATTACCAATCTTAATACTCTTAACGGACAAGATCCGTTAGTAATAGGTCATCGTGGTGCAAGTGGAGTGTTACCAGAACATACTCTAGAAGCATATGCAACTGCGATCGCTCAGGGAGCAGACTTTATCGAACCAGACCTGGTTTCTACCAAAGACGGCGTGTTAATTGCCCGTCACGAACCTACATTGGCACAGGTACAACTCGATGAAGAGGGTAACATTCTCTTCGATGATGATGGTAATCCACTTCTTAGCACTGGCACTGCCAATACTACTAATGTCTCAGAATTACCTCAATTTGCCGATCGCCTGACCGTAAAAGATCTTGATGGAACTCTTGTAGGTGGCTGGTTTGCCGAAGATTTTACTTTAGAAGAAATCAAACAATTAAGAGCGTTACAGTCACGAGACTATCGACCTCAAGAATTTAATGGTGCGTTTGAAATTCCTACTTTTCAAGAGATCGTCGAGCTAGTTCAAGAAACTGAAGCCGAGACAGGGGTAAAGGTTGGTATCTATCCCGAAACCAAACATCCTACTTTCTCCGATCTCCAAGACGTATCTTTAGAAGAGCCTCTAATCGAGACGCTACAGGAAACGGGATTTACCGATCCAGATAGAATTTTTATTCAATCCTTTGAGTTCCAAAATCTAATCGAACTGCAAGGAATGTTGGATGCTGAAGGTTTGGGGGATATTCCTCTAGTACAGCTTTATGGCAACACTACCGAGAGTGCCAGTCCCGATGAAGGCTTTTCCGTCCCCTACGACATTCGTTACAATCTCGAACAAGGTAACGATCTGGTTGCAATTTACGGTCAAGATTTTGTCGATGCTGTAGAAAACGGTTTATCGGAAAACACCACTTACCGCGATTTAGATAGTGCCGAATTTCTGCAAATTATCAGTGATAAATATGCCGAGGGTGCTGGTCCTTGGAAAAACAATATTTTACTGCGCGAAGATCTAGAAGAACCAGTAGACGGTGATGGTGACGGCGAAGCCGAAATCACTACTCAGTTAACAGGAGAAATAACTTCTTTTGTCGATGATGCTCACGCTGCTAATTTACAGGTACATCCCTATACCCACCGCAACGAAGAACGTTTCTTAACTTTAGATGCAGAGGGCAATCCTCAAACCCCAGAAGCAGAGATCGAACAATACATTCAAGTAGGCTTTGATGGTTTCTTTACTGACTTCCCTGATACTGGCGTAGCAGTAGTTGATTCGGTCACGGGAGAATTTGTGCAGTCTCCCCAAAATCCCGATCTTGGGGATAGTCTTCCTAATATTTCTGGATCTCGCGGTTTTGAAGGGATGGCATTTAGCCCAGACCGCCAAACCCTGTATCCTCTATTAGAAGGTACAGTAGATGGCAATCCAGAAAATGCTTTACGCATCTATGAATTTGATGTAGAGTCTGCTTCCTATACAGGCTTAGTTGGTTACTATCCCACCACCGACGGTAACCCCATCGGCGACTTTACTCCCATTAATGATACTGAGTTTTTAGTTATCGAACGAGACGGCAATCAAGGAGAAGATGCCGAGTTCAAAAAGGTCTTCAAAATCGATATCTCTCAAGTAGACGAAAACGGTTTTGTGGAAAAAACCGAAGTTGTCGATCTTTTGAATATTGCCGATCCAGACGACCTCAACGGCGATGGCGAGACTACCTACGATATGCCTTTTGTAACTATCGAAGATGTAGTGGTAATA
>NZ_JBZNBU010000312.1:0-12664 GCF_058530065.1 Waterburya sp.
ACGAATTGCCTCCAGGGAGACAGCCGATCAAAACAATGGTCAAGAAAGGCAAAGCCGATCGGAAAAAAGTCTACGATTTAATCAGACGGGAAATCGCCCAAGGCAGACAAGCTTATATTATTTTCCCCCTAGTAGAAGAATCGGAAAAACTAGACCTCAAGGCAGCTACAGAAGAACATCAGCGTCTCTCGGAAAATATCTTTCCCGAATTTAACATTGCCTTATTACACGGGCGCATGAGTTCGGCAGAAAAAGATGCTGCCCTTAATTCCTTTCGCGACAATCAATGTCAGATAATTGTTTCCACCACAGTAATTGAAGTAGGGGTAGATGTACCCAATGCAACGGTAATGGTTATCGAACACGCCGAACGTTTTGGTTTATCTCAGCTACATCAATTACGAGGAAGAGTCGGTAGGGGTAATAGTAACTCCTTCTGTTTCCTAATGAGTAGCAGTAAAAATGTCGAAGCCAGACAGCGTTTAGCAGTACTAGAAGAATCCCAAGATGGTTTCTTTATCTCCGAAGCAGATATGCGTTTTCGAGGTCCAGGGGCAGTACTAGGAACAAGACAATCAGGATTGCCCGATTTTGCCCTAGCCAGCCTGGTAGAAGACCAAGAAGTTTTAAATTTAGCCAGACAAGCAGCAGAAAAGATTATTGCCACCGATAGAATGTTAGATAATTATCCTGCTTTAAAACAAGAATTAGAAATTCGCTATCGACGTTTGATGGGTGGGGATATTTTAAATTAACCATAAAATACCTAAATGTTGGCTATCAATGAAATCGACAACAACTTATTGGAATCCTCTCGCGACAAATGACGCTGATTGGGAAATTATGGAAGGTACGAATGGCAACTTACTTCAGTTGACTATTGCAGAAGATCCACAGACAGGAGACTATACAAGACTAACTAAATTTAAAAGCGGTTATTCTACGATCGCTTTTGGTGCAAAAAGTCACGACTATCCCGAAGAAATTTTTGTAGTTTCTGGTCGTTTATACGATGCAGCTTTCAATCTGTGGCTCGAACCTGGATACTATGCCAGCAGACCTCCAGGAGAAGTTCACGGGCATTTTGTTGCTGATGGAGATGTGGTTATTTTGGAAGTATCTTATCCCAGTCAAGCATAGTATAGTTATGTGGCGATCGCCCGATTAAAAACTAGCCACCAAACGTTTTCTGGCTTTAATCGGTACTTCAATTTGCCAATAAGCTGCTGCTTGAGTCATGGTCATCGATAATAATTCTGGATCTAGAGTTTCTAGGATAGTTTGGGGGGGAGTAGGAGTAATTTCCAGAGATTTAATAATTTCCAGGGCGATCGCTCTGGCGAGGGGAATGGGAACAGAATTACCAATTTCTCTTGCCCCATGCCATTTAGTCGTGTGAGGCTGCACCCAGTCGGGACAACCGTGCAATCTTGCCATTTCTCGGACGGTGACGCATCTAGGAGAGGAATAGTGAATACATCTGGGGGAAGTATGCGCCCCGCGAGAGGAATCCGTACCCGCCCTCAAGGTATTGGCTACCCCTTGGCGGTGGAGTTTGAAAAAACGGGAAATGGATTCGATTTTGCCTGGGGTTGCAGCTAAAAATCTGTTTCTGATTTGAGGGGCGTGATTGGTTCTCCTACTACAGGTAAGCATCGTAGGATTCCATTGTCTTTGATAGCCAAAATACCAGCTATTTTTTGCTTGACAGCGCATTTTACGGGCATAGTCGCTGGTTGTATGCCAATCTTCTACCAATACGCGATCGCCAAATAATAAAGATTCAAAATTTTCCGCTTCGGGTAAATCTTCGAGGGCTTGTTCGCAAGTAGCCACTAGAGGCAAATTCAAGTCTGCTTTGCGATCTTTGGGCAATCTAGTAGAAGGAACAGGATAGTTGGGTAATGGGAAACCTTTTTTTGCTCCCAGAAGAAATAGTCTTTGTCGTTTTTGGGGTACTCCGTAATGGGCTGCATTAAGGATTTTCCAGGGTAGGCGAATAGAATAGCCATTTGCTTCAAAAGCTCCAATAAGCTCGTCTAAAAATCTTCTCTGCTTCCCCATAGTCAAGCCTTTAACATTCTCAAAAACAAAATAAGAAGGACTTAATTCCAGAACTATTCGGAAAAACTCTTTGACTAGAGAACTCCGAGAATCATTAGGATCGCGCAATCCAGCCATAGAAAATGACTGACAGGGGGATCCGCCAATCACTGCGTCAATAGTAGAAGTCCCAATATCAGATCTATTTCGGATATCTAAACCCGTCAAATTGCCGATCGAACAAGGAAATACTTGGCAATTGGGCAAGTTAAATTGATGTACTGCTGCATGAACTGGATCGATTTCTACAGCAGCTTTTACATCCCATCCTGCTTGCTCAAAGCCTAAAGAGAATCCCCCATAACCTGCAAATAAATCTACAACTATTGGTCTTCTAGACATAAGGAGCGTTCTAAAACTTCATAGCAATCTTAACCCAACTATCGATCTTAAACACTTACAATAATCCCCTGTTTGTATTTCTCCCGTTACCTATTTCTCCCTGTTATAAGTTATAGGTTATAGGTTACTCTTCACGGTCTTTTCTAAGTTTATCTAGCCTAAAAGTAGGAGGAATCGGCTCAAAATCTTGAGGTTCGAGTCTAATGCGCCAAATTTTAATTTCTCCTTGGGCGGCAGAATAACTAGTAGTACCAGAGGGGACTTGTTGGGCAATTGCGATCGCCTGTTCTAAAGAATTATTAGAAGCTTCTCTTGCCATCGCTAAAATATCTGCTGCCCAATTATTAACATCTCGCACTACTTGAAAATGTACAGAACTACTAGAAGAAACCTGTCTTGCGATCTTAATTGCTTGAGCTAGTGCTTCTGGGCTACCTCTACGGGCGAGATTATTAGCTTCGGTAAAGTATCTTCGTCCGTCGATTTCTGCTTGCCAGCGGGCAATTCTACTTTGAGCGTCTGGATATAAAGCTCTACCAGATCTAACTCTTTGGGCTGCATCGATCGCTGCGGAATAATTATTAACGTTGGCAAAAGAGTCTGCTTCGTCTAATATGGGTCGATCTTCAATCCGTTCGATATTGGCACGCCAACTACGAGTATAGTCTTGAGCTTCTTTATAAAGAGGGCTGCTGCGAGAAATCAAATTTGCTTCGGCGATCGCTCTACGCCAAGCATTGATATCATTACCATAAGATAGTTCTTTTGCTCGATTCAAAATCGGTCTATCTTCAATGATTTGTATTTGTCCTCGCCACTTATTAATTTCTTTTACGGCTTCGCCATAACGAGGATTGGCACGAGAAACTAACTTAGCTTCATCAATGGCTTGATTTAAGTTGGCAATTGTACCTACTCTAGCTATTTCCCTAGCTTTTGATAAATGACGCACCCCATCAATTTCTGCTCTCCAGTTTTTGATGAGCTTTTGCCCCAAATCATAATAATCGCTATCTTTTTCGAGTTTCTGTGCTTCTTCTATCGCTTCTTCTATCCCAAATACCGTATCGAGTTGCGCGCTAGAGCCAGCATTGGCAAGAATCCGCCAATCTCTAGTTTTCTGTTTTAAATTAAGACTGCTAGGAATGCGGGGGGTCATTCTGAGCAGTTGTTGCCAGTCTCTTTTCTCCACCAAAAATTCCATATTGGCGATTAGTTTCTCTTTTCCTTCCGTAACAATCTTTTGAGCTTGTTCGTAGGTATAGCTACCTTCTTTAATATCGTCTGCTCGATCGATCGCCACAATTAGATCTTCGATTCTGCCGTTACCCAGTTCTGTTTTGGCTTTAGTCAGAGTTGCGTCTTCTTCTTGAGCGACGTTAATATTATTGATGCTTTCTTCGTATTTAGTCGTCGCCCAATATTCGTTAGGGCTATCGGTCAAACGTACTGCCCAGTTAAAAGCTCCATTCCAGTCTCCTTCGCGGAGTTTATCTTCTACTTCAGCGTACTGTTCTTCTCCTTGAGACCAAATCTTATTCCATTGCTCGATTTTGCCGTCTACTAGTTCTTTTGCCGAAAGATTGGCAGGGATTTTTTGGGCTGTAGCGATCGCTCTTTCCAGTTCTCCTGCTTGAAACTCCGCTTCTCCTATTTCGAGAATTTCTTCCGCCCAACGGTCGATATTACGGTTGATTTCGGGTCTGAGGGGATGATTTTCGGGCAAGACTGCTACCAAATCGATGGCAGCTAACAATCCTACAACGTCTTTTTCTTCCGCAGCAGTTTGAGCGCAATAAAGGCGAATAGAAGCAGAGGCAATCGGCCAAAAAACCTTAGAACAACTTTGAGTTTTGGGTAATTGCAACAACATAGTAGTCGCCCCATAGCCGATGCCCCCAGAACATAAAACCAGCAAAATCCCCCATAATTGCCACATTTTCCAAAGGGGAGTTTTTTTAGTCCGAGTTTTGACTATTTCAGCTTGTTGAGTGACAGGTTGTATTGAATTGGGTTTTTGAGGAGTCAGAGGCACGAGTATATTTTCCTTTAAATCTCGATCCTGGATATTTTCTTGGCTCGAACGATCCGATCGAACTCTAGAGTTTTCGCTAGAAATCGATTCTGGCGTTTCTGGCTGTTTGCTATCTATTTTAGCGTTAGATTCATTATCAATAGAATCCGAGCCAAAGTTTAGAGGTTCTTCATTAATCGCCATAAATTACCCGATTCTCATACCAGCAAATAGATCTTTGATTTCCCCAAGGTGACGGTTAAATCGTATCTCATCTTATCATTCTTATTTATTCAGTAAATACTACATTTATGTCTATTTCATCAAGATTTGATTTCGATTGCCATTGTTCCCCGCACCTTGAGCTTTATTTCCGATAATCTTGCCTATTCTGCTTTGAGATCGGCTATTAATTGAGTTAATTGAACTTCATCTGCCCGATATACTTCGTTGCAAAATTGACATATTGCCTCTGCACCTTTGTCTTTTTCAATCATGTCTTGTAATTCTGATTCCCCTAACATTTTCAAAGCTCCTAAGACGCGATCGAAAGAACAACCACAATCAAATTTTACTTCTTGTAATTCGGGGAAAATAAATAAATCTAAATCTCCCAAAAGTTGTTCCATAATGTCTCTTAGGGTCTTACCTTCTCGTAATAAAGGAGTAAAACCAGACAATCCGCCAACCCTAGACTCTAGTAAATTAATTAAAGATTCATCGCGGGCAGCTTTGGGCATAATTTGTAATAAAATTCCTCCAGCCGCAGTTACTCCCATTTCGCTGACAAAGACCCCCACCAAAAGAGCGGAAGGAAGTTGTTCGGAAGTTACTAAGTAGTGGGCAATATCGTCTCCTACTTCTCCCGATACTAGCTTTACCGTACTAGAATAGGGTTGTCCGTAGCCCAAATCTCGCACCACATGAAGATAGCCATTGTGACCTACTGCTCTACCCACGTCTAATTTTCCGCGATCGTTAGGAGGTAGTTCTACACTTGGGTTTTGTACGTAACCTCTAACCGTTCCATCCAATCCTGCATCGGCTAAAATAGTACCTAAAGGGCCATCTCCTTTGACATGGATATTAATTCTCGAATCATCTTTTTTCATGCTGGAAACTAGCAACAATCCAGCAGCCATCGATCTACCCAAAGCTGCGGTGGCTACGTAAGATAATTTGTGTCGTCTTCTTGCCTCTTCTGTCAAATTTGTAGTAATTACTCCTACGGCTTTAATTCCACCATCTGCTGCTGTTGCTCTTATTAAGTTATCTTGCATTTTGTTAATTTTTCTCTAGATCCATATCTTTCATACTTTACTGAAATTTAACTGTTTGATGCTCTTAAAATTCACATAAGTTTTTCTTATATAAATTTATTTGCAAACTTTCAATAAAATTTGATATGATTTTTTTCATTGAAGAAAAGTCAGAGTAGCTCAGTTGGTTAGAGCATCGGACTCATAAGCCGAGGGTCGAGAGTTCAAGTCTCTCCTCTGACATTCAAGGTATAGCAGGGTCTCACGTCTTACTACATTTTCTAGGCTCTTGTTTCAATGTGTTTAAAACATCGTTAAACACATTGAAAGATCGTTAGACAAGAATGAAAAATGAGGTTTACAGATTGAGAGTTGAGTAAAAAAACAAATTCCAGCGATTCATGTCAGTACATAATAACTATCAAAAGAGCAATTCTCGTTAATTATTATTGATTAGGAGAATTAATTGAGCAATTAATGATAAAAGAAAGTCAAATAAAAGAGATTTGGTAAATTTAATTTATTAGCTTATCTTGGTGTGGTTTTTATTTGGAATGACTATGATATAGGATTTACTGAAAAAGTCTTAGTAACACATTACTTTATTTGGCGTATACATTTACATCAATGCCATAGTAAACGATTCTTTTTTCTAATTTCATTCCGAGTTTTTGGGCGACGCGAATCGAACGAATGTTTTTGGGATCGATTAAACAAACAAAACGCTGAAAATTAAATTTTTCTCGACCGTATTGATGTATAGTTTGGGCGGCTTCGGTAGCCAATCCTTTACCCCAATATTTAGCAGCCAGACGATAGCCAATTTCTACTTCTTTACGCTCGTCTATATTTTGGATAAAAAAGCCACAATAGCCAATCAATTCCTTATTTTCTTTGTTGACTAGAGCATACAAACCAAATCCAGGATCGATATAAGACAGCAATCTTTGTTCGATAAACTGTCGTATTTGATGGCGATCGTGAACTCCTAAAATAGAAAATTCCATGACTTGAGGATCGCCCAAAATAGGAAATAAATCTTCTAAATCTCGAATTGAGAAATATCTAATTATTAGTCTTGGAGTTTCTAAGATGTGCATTAATTTAAAAATGATTTGGTTATAAAATTTCTGCTCCAACAGTATTGAGAGAAAGGGCGCGTACTTGAGCATCTATGCCTAATTTACTCCAAGTTTGAGTCATTGATTCTACTATTCTCTGTGTATTTTGAGGGTTACTTAATGCCAATAAAGTAGGTCCAGCACCACTGATTACCATGCCATAAGCACCCGCAGAGATTGCCGTAGCCTTGAGTTCTTCATAGCCCACAATTAGTTTTTGGCGGTAGGGTTGATGTATTTTGTCTGCTAAGGCTATTGTTAACCATTCTGGATGGTTGCTAGCTAAGGCTCTAATCAATAAGCCCATACGAGAAATATTAAAAATTGCATCGCTACGGCTATAACTATCGGGTAATACCGATCGCGCTTCTTCGGTAGATAATTCAAAATTAGGTATGGCTACGATGGGTATGATATTTTGATGCCAAGGAATCGAACTAATTTGCCATTTGTCTCCATCCGCTACCGATAACTGACAATTACCCAACAAAGCAGGGACAACATTATCGGGATGACCTTCAATGGCGATCGCCAGATCCATGATTTCCGAACGACTCAGAGGATTTCCCGCCAAACTATTTGCACCCAATAAACCGCCGACAATGGCTGTAGCCGAACTACCCAAGCCTCTGGAAAGAGGTACTCCTAATTTTATTGCAATCTTTACACTGGGAGGAGTTTGTTTGATTTTTTGATAAAGTCTCAAAAAAGATTGATATATTAAATTATCTTCATTCGTTCCTACTTTATTGGCTTCCTGCCCTTCTATGGCGATCGAAAGTTTAATATCGCTATCAACAGCAGTAAAATCAAATTGATTGTCCATAGTCAAAGCTGCGCCAATACAGTCAAAACCAACTCCTAAATTGGCAGTGGTTGCGGGAACGCGAATGGATACTTGGTTCATTAGAAATTAATTAATTATTTATTATTTAAAGAAAATTGTATTTATGCGATCGAGATCGTTGAAATAAGTAGAATTTTAATAGTTAATCAAAAATAAGAGTTATCATCAAAAGTTTTAAAAAATTAATATACTTTATTATGTATGTCGCACGAAGTGTTCTTGCTATTCTCTTAGAAACCAGACCAAATAATATCAAAAATATCGAACAAATTGAAAATAATATTTATATTCAACTTCAAGATTCTGAAGAGCGATTGTCCATCAAAATTGATGAATATAAAATCTGTTGGCAACAGTTAAAAAGTAGTAATCATCAGATTAATTATCAGAATTTAGTTATTATTGCCATCATTTTTGGTCTTTTTATTACAGCAACCATTTCTTCTTTCAATAGTAATTTACTTGGCGGTCACACTTCCCCAGATAATATGGAATTAACTGCAGATCGTTAGGGAGGGTAATAGAGTAATGATGCGAAGATACACACTTAAGTGATTCAAGAAGGCTGAGTCGGTTGTTTGCTTTATTAACCTGAGTTCGGGATCAAAGAATTGCTCGAAGAGAATAGTTTTTAGTTTTTAGTAGCTCAGTTAAAACAGGCACAATTGCTTATCCTTCGATTAAATGACCTATATCAAGTCAATCAATAAGTTAAATACTATATATAGTTGACTTATTCTAGGTTTTTTAAACTAATAACTGATAACTAGATCGATAGTCAGTAGCTGAACCCGAACTGAGGTTTATTAGCGATCGCCCGATAGCTCAATCATACCTTGATTTGCCAACGCCTAAATTCTTTAATTCCAGTCTTCCCAATCTTGATTGAAGATCGAAGTTTCGGGAAAAGCAGTCGGATTGCCACTGGCATCTAATTTTCTTTTTAAGATTCTCAATTCATCTTCGTGAATAAAAGCCTCATCAACTAACTGATAGGGTATAATTCCCGATTCCAAACCATAAATCGCCGTTATTCCCGCTGCTGCGCCAGAAGACCATTCAAAAGAATGTACTCGATAAGCAGCCGCTGCAATATGACTGGTAGCAATGCTTTTCCCTGCCACGATTAAATTATCAATTTCTTGGGGAATCATGGCTCTGAGGGGAATCTGGAACGGATAGGCTTGTCCTCCTCCTTGACGCTCTCCTTCTCTTTCTGTATTGCCTGCCTTTTCGGCTGGACTTTCGCTCATGCAGGGATGAAAATCGATCGCATAGTGACCGACTCCCACTGAATCGGGATAAATAGTCGAACGAGTCCGTCTTTTGATTTGCTCGATACTCAAATTAGGATTAGTTACGGCTTCGATACCGTCTACTCCTTTCCAAAGCTGTCGATAGGTCTTGCGATTTAGGTTTTGGCTATAATGTTCGTCTCGATAGTCCGCCCGCGAAATATCAACTTCAGTAATAGTAAAGCCTTGAGAATAGCCAGGATAGGGACGACCGATAATTCTTCTTCCCTCCCGAATATAAGGATATTTAGACAAGCCATGAATTGTACCCATCGGCGAATCGAGTCCCGTCAATAGGCGATGGTTGGGATAGGGTTTTTTAACTCCATCTCCTAGCTGAGAATCGGTAGTTCCTTCCACTAACCAATAGAAATAACCCAAAGCATGATTTTCGCCATTACGGAGAGTTTGGGTACGCAATCCTCCCAACCAGCCTCCTGGTTTGAGTTGCCCTAATTCTTGGAGTTGTTCGCGAGTATAGACTAAATTATCTTTAGATGTACCAGGGCGATAGTCATTGCCCCAAGTCCAGTTTTGCATGGAAATATCCCCAGGGGTGGGGGCAGTAAATTCAATACCGCGAAACTTCTCTAATTCTCCTGTTTCAGGACTCCAAATCCGACGGTAAGTAAAGACTAAATTAAAGTCTGCCAGTCTTTCTAATTCGTAGCTGTAATAGTTTTTATGGCGATCGTAAAATACGGGTTCTGGATTATCTTGAGGTTCTTCTGTCGCTTCCATGGCAAAAGTATAGGTAAAGCCTTGGGTGCAATAGGGATCTGGTTCGACGCTGGAAGAAGACGGTTCGGAAGGAGAGAGGGGATCGATTCCCAAGCGATAGGGAATATCGGCTAAAGCGACTATTTCTCCTGTTTCGGTAGCTTCAATAACGTACCAGTCTGGAGCTTTATCTAAAGTAGATGCAGGAACAAAACGAATTATCTCTTTACTAAAGTTGTCCGAGTCTTCGTAGGTATAAGCATCTTCAATCATGCCAGAAAGGGGCAGGGCATTGAGGGGTAAATTTTTATTTTTCGGGCTGTGTTGGATGGCGACTGCACTTTGGATTTGTTTGCCCGTTCCTTCCCCCGATATGGTGTCGATGGCTAAATCTTTGACTACTGTGGCAGGAAACCACTTTAGTTTGCCCTGTCCTTTTTTTTCCGCAGCTTGTAATTGCTCCCACATTACTTGATGGGCATCTTTGGGCAAGAAACAAGATACGCTTACCCAACAGTCTCCAGGGTTAAGTTCGTCGTAGTATTCGGCAATCCGTTCTCTAAATTCTAAATAACCGCGAGGGAAGAATAGCTTAGCTCTTTGGGTCGTTCTTTCGTCTAAAGCAGAAGTACCCTGAGACGAAATTTGTCCTCCTACCCAATCAGTAATTTCGGTCATACAAACGGTTTTACCCACCAATAAAGCTTCATAGCTAGCTGCGACTCCTGCCAAACCACCACCAATTACCAATAGTTCGCATTCTTCAGTACGATCTATAGTGGGGGGGGATATAGCTTCAGCAGATAATTCAGAATCCCAAATAAATAAACCTAATGAGATTGATGCTAGCGTTTTTATCCAACCTAATGACACTTGATGCCCCCTTATTTATGCACGTTCAACTAATATAGTTCCCAACTAAACATTTTTCTCACAGTTTTGGATTTAATTTATTCACGCGATCGCACGGTCGATCTTTCCCTTTCTGAGAGGATAGGCACTAGAATAACTATAAGTTTTCTAGATATTTTTATAGTTAAATACCTAATTATTTAATGACTTCCATTCTCACTACACAGCCCAAACTCAACGCTCCAACTATTTGCAAGCTCGATAATGGGTTGACGATTATTGCCGAGCAAATGCCCGTCGATGCAGTTAACCTAAATGTTTGGATTGATGTGGGTTCTGCTAAAGAAAGCGATGAAATTAACGGGATGGCTCATTTTTTAGAGCATATGGTCTTTAAAGGCACGCCCAATCTTAAAATTGGTGAATTCGAGCAATTAATTGAAGAAAGGGGGGCAATTACTAATGCTGCTACCAGCCAAGATTATACCCATTACTATATTACGACTGCACCCCAAGACTTTGCCCAACTAGCTCCCCTACAGCTAGATGTAGTCTTGAATCCTAGCCTTGAAGATGAAGCTTTTGAAAGAGAAAAATTAGTCGTTTTAGAAGAAATTCGTCGTTCGGAAGATAGCCCCCGCCGTCGTACTTTTTATCGTTCGATGGAAACTTGTTATGAAACTCTCCCCTATCGTCGTCCAGTTTTAGGTCCTGGAAAAGTAATTGCCAACTTGCGATCGCAGCAAATGAAAAATTTTCACGGTGCTTGGTATCAGCCCCAATCGATGACCGCTGCGGTAGTGGGGAACTTACCTGTAGAAGAATTGATCGATACTGTCACCCAAGCATTCGATCGCCATTATAGTTTGGGAGATGACTATCAAAAAAACCAGATTCCCGATTTAACTCCCGAAAAACCATTTGCTAGTATCGTACGTCAAGAATACACTGACGAAAGCTTACAACAAGCCCGCTTGGTTATGGTGTGGCGCGTCCCAGGGATGGAAAATCTCGACGAAACCTATGCCTTGGATATTTTGGCAGTAATTTTAGGACAGGGTAAAGTATCTCGTCTGTTTAGGGAACTGCGGGAAGAAAAAGGACTGGTCAACCAAATTGGCGTTAGTAATATGACCCAAACCCATCAAGGAGTGTTTTATATTTCTGCTGCCTTACCTCCAGAAAATCTTGCCGAAGTAGAACGGGCGATCGCCGATTGTATTAGAACTATTCGCTCCGAACCTATTGCTGCTAAAGATATCGATCGCATCCGCACCCAAGTAGCCAATCGTTTTGTTTTTGCTAATGAGCGTCCGAGCGATCGCGCCAATCTTTACGGCTATTACTATTCCCAACTACAAGACCTCCTGCCTGCCCTCAATTATCCCCAACATATTCAATCTGTATCTGCCCAAGATTTACAACTAGCAGCCCAAAAATATCTCAACCCCGATGCTTATGGAGTAGTGGTTATGAGACCTGCTTGATATATAGTTATTCCAATTAATTTCATAAATTAATTTGATGCACTCAGTTTGCGGGAATTGAGTGCATTTTTGTTATTTTGATATTTATCTTAAGTTTTTAGTTTTTAGTTTTTAGTTTTTAGTTAGAGGCTGTTTATAAATAAATTATTAAGCTAAAGCTTGCTGGTTTTGAGATAGTCTTTTTGTCATTAAATGAACCATCGCAATATAAATTAGAGATTCGCTGTTTTCTGGTAATTTTTCATAATCCACCACTAGGCGACGCTTTTGAAGTAACAAGCGCAAAAGTTCTTTCGACAACCCATCTTCTAGCTAATAACTGAAACCCTTTTCCCTCTCTTTTCATTACTTCAACCTTAGCTGAAGCGAGGTTTTGTACCCCTCTTTCAAATCTAGCACCTTGATATCCTTGGTCTACCCAAATTAATTCTAATCGCTCCAAGTTCGCTTGTGATTCAAGCAATAGCGCAAGTCCATTAATTCTTTTTGAACCATTGCCTTCAGTTACTATGACCTCCAATAGTAAACCTAAAGTGTCTACTAAAATATGACGTTTTCTACCCTTGACTTTCTTTCCACCGTCAAAGCCATATACTTCCCCCTGCTTGCTCCGTCTTTACGCTG
>NZ_JBZNBU010000313.1:0-4566 GCF_058530065.1 Waterburya sp.
CTCTAGATGAGTGGTTATACAACGGTGGTCCTTACCAATTGATTATCTTCCACTTCTTGATCGGTGTATTCTCTTACCTCGGTCGTCAGTGGGAATTATCTTACCGTTTAGGTATGCGTCCTTGGATCTGTGTAGCATACTCTGCTCCCGTATCCGCAGCTACAGCAGTATTCTTAATTTACCCTCTAGGACAAGGTTCCTTCTCCGATGGTATGCCTCTAGGAATCTCTGGAACATTCAACTTCATGTTGGTCTTCCAAGCTGAGCACAACATCTTAATGCACCCCTTCCACATGTTGGGAGTAGCAGGTGTATTCGGTGGATCTTTATTCTCTGCGATGCACGGTTCTTTGGTAACTTCATCCTTAGTACGTGAAACTACTGAATCCGAATCTCAAAACTACGGTTACAAATTCGGACAAGAAGAAGAAACCTACAACATCGTAGCAGCACACGGCTACTTCGGTCGTTTGATCTTCCAATACGCATCTTTCAACAACTCTCGTTCCTTGCACTTCTTCTTAGGTGCATGGCCCGTAATCGGAATCTGGTTTACTGCAATGGGTATTTCCACCATGGCATTCAACCTCAACGGATTCAACTTCAACCAATCAATCATGGATTCTCAAGGACGTGTAGTCAACACTTGGGCAGACATCTTAAACCGAGCTAACCTTGGTTTTGAAGTAATGCACGAGCGTAACGCACACAACTTCCCTCTAGACTTGGCAAGTGGCGAACAAGCTCCTGTAGCTTTAACTGCTCCTTCCATCAATGGTTAGACGAGAGACCCCGCGCCGCCGAAAGGCGCAAGGGAATGCTCGAGTTAGGTAAGTTTGCTTACACCTTGTGAGTAGAATTTTAAAAAACGCTCCTCGTAACATCGGGGGGCGTTTTTTGTTGCTTGTTTTTAGAAAAATGCTTTAATATATTCGCGACGCATATTAGAAATAGCATCTAAAGAGATACCCTTGGGACATACTGCCGTACATTCTCCGTGATTGGAACAGTCTCCAAAGCCTTCTGCGGTCATTTGTTCAGTCATGCTTAAAACTCTTGCTTGGCGTTCGGGATCTCCTTGAGGAAGTAAAGAAAGATGGGAAATCTTTGCTGCGGTAAATAAAGATGCTGAAGCATTAGGACAGGCAGCAACGCAAGCACCGCAACCAATACAAGCAGCGTAATCAAACGCGCGATCGCCGTTTTTCTTGGCTATGGGTAAAGAATTAGCATCGGGTGCAGCCCCTGTATTAACGGAAATATAGCCTCCTGCCGCCATAATGCGATCAAAAGCCGAGCGATCAACTACCAGATCTTTAATAATAGGGAAAGCTTTAGCACGCCAGGGTTCTACCGTAATAGTATCTCCATCTTGAAAACTTCTCAAATGTAGCTGACATACAGCAGTTTGCTTTTGTGCCCCATGAGCCAATCCATTGACCATCATGCCACAAGAGCCGCAGATACCTTCCCCACAATCGCTGTCAAAGGCAATAGGTTCGCGATCGCTTTTGATTAATTGTTCGTTGAGCAGATCTAATAATTCGATAAAAGACATACTGGGATGGGCATCGCTGACGGTGTATTCTTCCAATCTTCCTTTAGTTTGAGAATCTTTCTGTCGCCAGACTTTTAAGTTAATTTGCATTACTAAGATCGATACTATATTATTTGCTTGATTGATACTCTGTTTAATTATTTTATCTACTTCTACCAGGGTAAAATCTCACCATTGGCGTGCCAAAATGTTCCAGTATTGCTCAAATTCAACTGTTTTATACGAGCTAGCAAACCTTTGACGGAAGTTTCAGGAGTAATTCCTCCAGGATTAAAATTAGTCATACGAGTCTGTACCAAACCTGGATGTAATATTGCTACGGCGATGCCTCGCTTTTTTAAGTCAACAGATAAAGATTTACCCGCCATAGAAAGAGCAACTTTAGACATTCGATAGCCATAAGATCCTCCAGAAGTATTATCGTCAATCGAACCCATTCTGCTAGTCATTAAAATAACTTTAGACCCATTGGTTAGATTGGGTAAAAGGGCTGCTGTCAACTGGAGTGGTGCGATCGCATTAACCTCAAATTGACGGCGAATACTAGCAAAATCTAGATTATCTAAACCGATCCGTTCGACAATTGCTGCATTATTAATCAAAACATCAATTTTCTTACCATCTAGCCTTGCTACTAGCTCCTTAACTGCTAACTCTGAAGTGAGGTCTATTCCTGCTTCTACTTGCACTCCTAAAGAGGTTAATTCTTCAGAAGGCGATCGACAGACGGCAATGACTCGATCTCCTAGTTGTTGTAACTGGCGACAATATTCTAAACCAATACCTCGATTTGTTCCTGTAATTAAATAAGTTTTACCTGGCATTCTTACTTAACTTAATAGTATGGGTTTCTAATTTAAAGCTTATCAGAACCTATTTGTGACAAGTTAACGTTAAATGCAGTTTGTTATGCGATCGCACTCTGTACGGGACAAAAAAGAGGTAGTGCTTGCAAAAGGTTGTAGGAAGAGGGTTTGATTAAAAGTAACCACACTCAACATTTAATATTCTTCTTTTGGGAATAGTTCATGAAGGCGTTGCCTATCCTGTGCTTCGGAAAGTGACAGAAGAGGGTTAGGCTAAGCTGAAGATATTTTGAATTTTGAAATACTTAAAGTAGAGTAAAGCTTGATGGTACTCAGATTGCGACATAGTTTTGACTTCACATTACTAATTCGTCTAGCAGGAAGAATAAATCCCGAAGACACTGAGATCTTCCAAGATTTATTCAAAGAATATCAAGATATGCCAGTATTACTCCGCAGGCTGCGAGACAATCCCCAATTTGCCCAGAAAATCTTCGAGCAAGCAAATCAAGATCAATTGGAGGAAGAATAGCCAAGTTGAATGTAATTAAACCCTACCGTTTTTATCCCAAACAGGAAATAGAAATCATCGCTACTAATCTCCGCTGTTTGGTAGAACAAAACCGTCGTCGCCGTTTAACCGCAGAATCTGTAGCAGAAGGAATAGCCGACTACTTAGAGTTAGATATTGTCTGGAAAAATATTCCTGGCGATCGCTTGGGTGACATAGCTGCAATGATTGTTCCCGTCAAAAAACTAGTTTATATCAATGAAGATATTCCTGCGCTACAGGGAGGATTTGGACAATCTACCATCGCTCACGAAATTGGACACTGGGTATTACACATAGACGATCGCGTAGCTAGCGGATTCAAGATAGAAGTCGAGCCTTTTCTTTGCCGTAGCGTGCAATATGCCAAAGGAATAGAATGGCAAGCTCAATATTTTGCTAGCTGTTTGTTGATGCCAAAATACAAATTACTAGAAGCACAACACAATAGAGATTTAACTAATTGGAGACATTTATACGCAATGGCTGATGAGTTTGGAGTAACAATCTCAAACCTTACTAATCGCCTTAAATCATTGGAATGAATTATTTTGAATAGTAATTCCAGACAAATATACAGAGGTAAAAATGCACCCTTGTAAAAAACAAATTCCATTGTCGTCAATAAAATTGAGATCGCTTAATGTCAATCTAATTGCTAATCCAGACAATCTAGAATTAATTCAAAAACCAGCAGAGGTTATAAATAGCAATCTTGCTAATTTAATTTGTTTTCCCAGTCTAACTACTGATTTTCCTCAAAATACAGAGATTCCAATATATCTCTACGGAGACAAAGTTAGTCATGAAGCAATAGAAGATTGCGGAATTGTAATTGGCAGTTTAAGGATAAAAGAGGATGCGATCGCCATAACGTTCGTTTTTTAGCTAAATGTATTAACTGCGGAGCTTAGTAATTAGTAATTAGTAACTAGTAATTATTTCTCGTTCATACTTTTGATAATGTCGATTAGCTGTTGTTGCTGGTTGGCAAGTTGAGACTGGCGATCGTCGAGATTTTTCATAATGGTATAAGTCGATATTTGCTTAGTAGTAAGCTCAGACATTAACTGATACATGGTATCGCGATCGCGCTTCATTTCTGCTATTTCATCGCCTAACGCTTGGATTGACTTAGCGTTAGATTCCACGAGCTTTTCTATACGGTCTAATCTATCGGTCATTGTTTAAATTATTGAAGTGAATATATTTATTTTAGCAACACTTAAGGTAACTGTGAACTATTATTTTGTTTCTTTTTCCTTTCTCGATAAGCTTTTTGTTTCTCAGCGTTAGTCATAGCCACAAGCCCTATAGTTGGTTGACCGCGCTTCGGGTTATCAGACCAAGTTTTTAGACATTCGTTACAGCGATACCTTTGAGTACCTGCTCTAGTTTTTCCAAAGTTTTTAATGTTATTTGAACCACATTTAGGACAATTCATAAATTGAAATAATAAATATCTATAAAATTATAGCAATTCATTAAGTAACGCAACGAGCGATCCATCTGATTATAGGATAGCGCGGGAGGCTCAAAACTCCGTCCATTTATGGCGGAGATGTAGAGCGACTCGGACGGGCGGTATAAACGCCTGGGAAACCACAGGCGACACGCCCTCCACTTTCAAGTGCCTTAAATATTCTAGAGCA
>NZ_JBZNBU010000314.1:0-21649 GCF_058530065.1 Waterburya sp.
AATTATCTCGGAAGTGGGTATTTCTGCTGGAGTGAGACGCATCGAAGCAGTGGCTGGTGCTGCTATCTTGGATTACTTAAACGTCAGAGATAAAGTAGTCAAAGAATTGAGTGCCAAATTTAAAGTCAAACCCGAAGAAGTTAGCGAAAGGGTTAACAACCTGCAAGCAGAACTTAAAGCTACCCAAAAAGAACTTGAAGCAGCCAAACAAGAACTAGCTCTAGCAAAATCTGATAGTCTATTATCTCAAGCGGAAACAGTAGGAGACTATAAAATCTTAGTAGCCAATATGGGCGAAATGGATGCTAAATCTCTTCAGTCAGCAGCGGAAAGACTACAACAAAAACTAGGAGAAGCTGCGGTAGTTGTCGCTTCCATTCCTAGTGAGGGTAAAGTAAGTCTGGTTGCTGCTTTTAGCCAACAAGTAATTAAAGAGAAAAAACTCCAAGCTGGTAAATTCATCGGCGGTATTGCTAAAATCTGCGGTGGTGGAGGCGGTGGTAGACCAAATCTCGCCCAGGCTGGCGGTAGAGATGCCAGTAAGTTAGATGAGGCTTTGGATACTGCGAAGCAGCAATTAATGGAAGGTTTGAGTTAATAAATAAATATAGGGTGGGTTAATTCTCACCTTTTATTTGTATTAAATGTTAATTCTCACCTTTTATTTGTATTAAATAGATTGAAAATATTGAATGCGAGTTATTAGTAATATTATTTCTCTCGCCAAGGCGCAGAGGCGCAAAGGCTCAAAAGAAGAAAGTATTTTAATTCAAAGTGAGGGCTTACTACTACGATATCAAAGTATATTCTAAGTTAATTTTATAAACTTCAAACAGAATACGATCGGGAGAATTGGAAAAATGACGACTGGTATAAAAAATCCTAGTAAGTACTATATCGAATTAATTAACTCTTTTCCTCCGCGTCCAATTAATAATGAAATGGAGTTGACTGCTACACAAAATAAAATTAATTCTGTTTTGAATAAGAAAAACTTAACTCAAGACGATTGCGACTATTTAAAAGTATTAGGAATGCTAGTCTACGAATATGAGGAAATTCATGAAGCAATACCAGAAATAGAAGGCATTGAATTATTACAAGCTGTGTATGAAGAATCAGGGGAATGCGATCGAGATTTAATTGATATTTTTTTAGATCGATCTGTAATTTTGGATATTCTACAAGGAAATAAAAAATTAACAGTCGAACAAGAAAGAGAATTAAGAAAGCGTTTTATCAATTGATTAAAGTAATAATCGATTATTTTAATCCAAAATTATCAATCTAACTAATTATCAATCATGACTATTAAACCTACAGTAGAAGAAATAAAGCAAATAATTTTTCAATTACCAATACAAGAACAGATAATACTAAAAGAGGAATTAGAAGAAAAATTAGAAACCTTAGAGATAATGCAGCTATCAGAAACGGGTTTTTTAGAATGGAATGATGAGGAAGAAGATATTTATGATGAATAATCCTCAACTTTAATTAGAGCCGATAAAATAGCGACTATAAGTCAATCGATATTAAAACGTAAATTGGGTATCTTACCTATAGATTCATCAAATAAAGTAAATGAAGCTTTAAAAATTTCTTTGAATATTAAATGAAATTAATCAAAACAATTTCAGAATTACGATCGCAAGTCCGTCTCGAACGTCAAAAAGGTGACTGTAAGATTGGTTTAGTTCCCACAATGGGGGCTTTGCATCAAGGACATCAAAGCTTAATTGAAAAAGCAATAGGCGATCGCAATATTGTCATTGTTAGTATTTTTGTCAATCCACTACAATTTGCCCCTGGAGAAGATCTAGATAAATATCCCCGTCAGTTGGAACAGGATTTAGCACTGTGCGAAAAATTGGGCGTAGGGATGGTTTTTGCCCCCGATCCTCAAACCATGAATAGCGATGGCGACACGGAAAGTTTGACCCAGACAACTAGGGTAATTCCTCCCGAACATATGACCCAAGGGTTGTGTGGTAGATATCGTCAGGGACACTTTACAGGAGTGGCAACGATAGTAACCAAACTGTTAAATATAGTACAGCCCGATCGGGCTTATTTTGGGGAAAAAGATGCCCAACAACTAGCTATTATTAAACGCCTAGTCAAAGACTTAAATATTCCCGTAGAAATTGTTCCCTGTCCGATTATTAGAGAAAAATCAGGACTAGCTTTAAGTTCTCGCAATCAATATCTAACTGCTGAAGAAAAAGAACAGGCAGCTACTATTTATCGTGGTTTACAACAAGCTACAACTGCTTTTAGACAAGGAGAAACTAATAGTGAAACTTTAATCAATTTAGTTCAACAAGAATTAAAGTCAGCAGAAAAAGTTAAAATTCAATACGTTGAGTTAGTCGATCCTGCTAGTCTCCAGCCTATCGAAAAAATAACCAGATCGGGCTTACTAGCGATCGCAGCTTACCTGGAATCTACTCGTTTAATCGATAATATTGTGTTAGAAAAACGTCAGCCAATTGTTGCTATTGATGGTCCTGCGGGGGCTGGAAAGTCTACAGTTACCCGTCGTGTAGCCCATGAATTGGGCTTGCTTTATTTAGATACAGGGGCAATGTATCGGGCGGTAACTTGGTTGGTGATGAATTCTAATATTGCTATCGACGACGAACAAGCGATCGCATCTCTAATTAAAGATGTGGAAATAGTTTTAACTTCTCCCGAAGCAGTCGATTTACCTACAATAGTTACTATAGATGGCAAAGCAGTCACCACAGCCATTCGTACTCCAGAAGTAACCGCTAACGTTTCGGCGATCGCCGCCCAAGCTGCTGTGAGAGCAAAGTTAGTAGGAATGCAGCAAAAATGGGGAGAAACAGGAGGAATAATTGCGGAAGGTCGAGATATCGGCACTAATGTATTTCCCGATGCTGAATTAAAAGTATTTCTAACAGCTTCCGTAAAAGAAAGAGCTAGAAGACGCTGGCAAGATCTGAAAAACCAAGGCAGAGAAGATATTAATCTCGAACAACTAGCTAAAGACATCCAACAACGAGACGAAAAAGACAGCAGCAGAGCGATCGCACCTCTAAAAAAAGCCGATGATGCGATCGAATTAATTACCGACAATCTAACCATAGAAGAAGTCATCGCCAAAATTGTCGAACTCTATCAATTTAAGTACAAACAAGTTACTTAAATATTGCTGGCTTGCGATCGCTATTATTTCTAATAATAGCATTTCCTCGATTTAATTGCTGTCCAGTACCACCATCAGCAGGATCTAAGAATGGTCTGAGGTTAATATTACTGGGAGTAGTTTTGCTCTTTTTCGTGCTTCCAGAACCACCAAAAACTTGTTCAACATTCCCCAAAACATCTCTTCCCGAACGATTATCGCCGAAAGTATAAACTCCTTGAGTTTGTCCTCCATCATCAGCAACCAACAAATTATCAAAAATCAAATCACGAGTTAGTTGGGGGTCTTGTCCTGGGGGTACGGTTAAAATAAGCTTACAATCTGAGGGATCTAGCTGAGTGGTGACGCAGATTGTGTTGTAGCCATTTTCCGTACCAGTAGCTAGTTCTAATAATCCTTCTTCCCGATAGGTTTCAAAACGCTGAGTAATCGCATCGCAACGTTTTTGAGGAGTCCAACCGCCCCCCAGTTCGCTAGGAATCGCCCAAGGATAAGAACTTTCAGGCTGACTTTCGGGATAATACATGACTGTATATTCACCATTCACTAGTTCGCATCTAAATCTAGTGTCGGTATTTTGGGCGGTAGTTCTAGGAGGAGGGGGAACAGGAGTAGAACCACCAGGGGCATTAATAATTACTTCTGGAGGCTGATTGGTTTGGGTAATAACTTGTCGTAACTGCCCAACAGTATCTAAATTTAAACTCTCTACAGAGAAAGCATTTGCATTACTGCCATTCGTAACAGCAACCATAGCAATACCAGACACGCCAGCCACAGAAACAAAAGATTTCAAATAATTGTTTAAAGATTTCTTCGATAGAGATGACACTATTTTTAATTCCTAAAATTCAACAAAAGATCTAGTTATAAGTACTAATAGCGCAAAATAGATCGGGCTTGTTCATAGCAATTATTTAATGACTAAATTTAATGACTAATTCACGCTTCAGTAATTTTGACGATCGCATTGGGATAAATGTTTCCGATCTTGTAGTGCGAACGATGCGTCCTCAATATGTATTTTTAAAGTTTTATCTTTACTACTCAATGAAATTAAAGCCTTTATCCATCTCCACAACTTTGTTCGTTTCTAATCTTTGTTTTACAAACAGCCTCTAAGTATCGCTGATGAAGGAATTTGTAACCTAAATAGCTTTAATATTACTTATCTTGATTGAAGCTACTAGATTTTTTTATAAATTTACAAACCTTAATATATTATACTTTTATTAACAAAACGAATTTATTATCAAAGTTTTAAAATGGTAGCTTCATTTCCCTGGCTTACCGCGATTATCTTATTACCTTTGCTAGCTGGACTAGCAATTCCTCTTCTTCCTGACAAGGAAGGTAAGACCGTTCGTTGGTATGCTCTCATTGTCGGAATTGCAGATTTCATCTTGATGGGTTATGCTTTCTGGAACAATTACGATCCCACCACTGCTTCTTTTCAACTGACAGAAAGCTACAGTTGGATTCCCCAGTTAGGTGTCAGTTGGACGGTATCTGTAGATGGTATATCTGCTCCTTTAGTATTATTAGCAGGATTTGTCACCACTCTAGCAATGCTTTCTGCTTGGGAGGTAGACCGCAAACCTCGCTTATTCTACTTTTTAATGCTGTTGCTCTACTCCGCCCAAATTGGCGTGTTTGTAGCTCAAGATATTCTATTGTTCTTTGTCATGTGGGAGCTAGAACTAGTTCCTGTATATCTACTAGTTTCTATTTGGGGTGGTTCAAAGCGTCGTTATGCAGCTACCAAATTTTTACTTTATACTGCAGCAGCTTCTATCTTTATCCTAATTGCAGGATTGGGAATGGCTTTCTATGGTGATAATCTTACCTTCGATATTGCAGCCTTAGCCTTAAAAGAATATCCTCTAGCTCTAGAAATGACCCTCTATGCAGGTTTATTAATTGCTTTTGGTGTAAAGCTAGCGATTTTCCCCCTACACACCTGGTTGCCTGATGCTCATGGGGAAGCTTCTGCTCCCGTATCGATGATTTTGGCAGGTGTCCTCTTAAAAATGGGCGGTTACGGTTTAATTCGTTTCAATATGGAATTACTAACCGACGCTCACATCTACTTTGCCCCAGTCTTAGCAACTTTGGGCGCGATTAACATTATTTATGGTGGTTTTAGTTCTTTCGGACAAACCAACATGAAACGCCGTCTGGCATATTCTTCCGTATCTCATATGGGATTTGTACTTCTGGGTATTGCTTCCTTTACCGATATTGGTACTAGCGGTGCAGTTTTACAAATGCTCTCTCACGGTTTAATTGCTTCTTTACTCTTCTTTCTGACTGGAGTAACTTACGATCGCACTCATACTTTGTTTATGGATCGCATGGATGGTATAGCAGTAGTCATGCCTAAAGTATTTGCTCTATTTACTGCGGGTGCGATGGCTTCCTTAGCTCTGCCTGGAATGAGTGGCTTTGCAAGTGAAATTGCAGTATTTGTCGGCTTCACTAGCAATGATATCTACAATCCCACTTTTTCTACCGTACTCGTCTTTTTAGCAGCAGTGGGAATTATCATGACTCCCATCTATTTGCTATCCATGATTAGATTGGTGTTCTTCAACTCTAATGAAGCTCTAGCTTGCGATATTGACAGAGAAAAATTGAAGAAGCCTACCAACGAAGTTGCAGTATGTTTTGGTAATAGCTGTGTATTGCCAGGAGAAGCTCGTTTTCAAGATGCCACTCCCAGAGAAATATTTATTGCAGCTTGTTTCCTCTTCTTGATTGTCGGTATTGGTGTCTACCCCAAACTAGCTACTCAAATGTACGATGTTAAAACCGTAGCAATTACTGCCGAAGTTCGTCACTCTCAAACAGTTGTGGCTCAACAACGACATCTTACTCTAGCTCAAGCAACAGTCGAACAAAAGTAGTAATTAATCTGAAATTTCAGTTTTAGTCATACACAGAATACGGGCAAAATACTTTAAATAAGTATCGCCCGTATTTTTTAATGGGAAAAAATCAATCGCTTATTACTGGTTACTTATTCCTAGGTGTTTTTTCAAAGAATTTCGCATAATTTCGACAGGGACAGGTCTATTTAGCCAAATTTCTAAGGCAGCTACTCCTTGTTGGACTAACATCTCCAAACCATCAATGGCAAATGCACCTCGTTCTTGTGCTAGTTTGAGAAATTGAGTCGGATTGGGAGTATAAATTAGATCGTAAGCGATCGCATTTTGGGGCAGTTTTTCCATCAAATCGCGATCAACAGGAGAAGCATCAACCTGGGGAGACATTCCGATAGGAGTTGAATTGATTAATAATTCGGTATTAGATATTAGACTCGACAGATCTTGCCAATTGTGAATCTTAATCTTAGCTCTAACATCTGGTACGTGTTGCCAACTCTGATAAAATCTGGCTAATTTATCTGGGTTGCGTCCGACTACGCGAACTTCAGGACAGCCTAAATTAATTAAACCAACAATTACCGCCCTAGCTGCACCGCCATTACCTAATACTACGGGAGTTATCTGCGTCCAATCTCGCGAGATAGATTTTAGTGGGGCGACAAACCCCGTAACGTCTGTATTTGTTCCTTTCCAGCCATTATTAACGCGCCACACAGTATTTACCGCACCAATTTTGGCTGCATCATCGGAGATTTCGCTCAGTAGAGGAATAATATTTTGCTTGTGAGGAATTGTAATACTAAAACCCTGTAAATCTATAGCCGAAAAACCTGAGATCGCTTTAGCTAAGTCTTCTTGTCTTACGGGAAAAGGTACATAAACATAGTCCACTTCTAAGTTAGCGATCGCTGCATTGTGCATTAGTGGAGACAAAGAATGTTCTACTGGGTCGCCAATAATTCCTAATAGTTTGGTTTTGCCTGTAATTGACTGCATTAAATTTAATTATATTGCCAATATTTGATGGTTTCCGATCGCTAGATTATCATTATGGATTGCGATCGCGAAAATAGCTTAAGAGAAATATGGAATTTTTTGAGTCAATTTAATTTTTAACTTCACTTCAAAAAAAGTCCAGTAGACTCCATTGAAATCAATCCAACTTTCCATGCCCAATTTTAGTTATTTAATAATTAATCAAGCAGAGCTATTTATGATACAATTAATAGTTTTTTCTTTAAGTAAAATCACTGAATATTCAATAAAGTTATTAAACTATAATGCCGATTATACGTAATTAATTATATTATTTTAAGCTTGCTATAAATTACTTATAATGCTTGAAAAATTAGTGATATTTACTAAGTAAAATATACTAGATCTTTTTTTACTTAATTAAATCATTGGTGTTTTTAACTAATTAAAAATACCTGGAATTACAAAAACTTAAAGATAATCTCCTATTTTAGCTTGCTTATCCACCGTAAAATTATCTAAAACTGCCAACTCTCTTTATCTAAAAAATATATAAAAATGGCATAAATACTATTAACAATAATAGTAAAGTCTCAATAACATAAAAGAGATATAGTTGCGTGGAGTATTTTAAATACTAGACTTATGCCAATAGATCTAACGGGTAAATCTTTTAATATTGCTCAAAGTTTAATAGATAGAGGACAGCCTTTAAATTTAGACTTTTCCGTTATTAATAATGGAGACGAAGATGTTGCCCCATTTTCTTTTGATATTGTTATTTCTAGAGATGGCACAATTAGCCAGAATGATTATGTCCTGGGTAATTATGAAATTAGAACGGGGCTAAAAGCAGGGGAAGACTCTGGAATTAAAACCTATCGTTATTTCACTCCTCCTGAAAATAGTTCATTTTGGCAAACAGGAGATGATAATTATACAGTCGGTATTCGACTAGATCCTAATAACCAAGTTTTTGAATCAAACGAAGACAATAATAGTAATGTTCGAGCAGGAGTTGACTCTGATATAGTTCGAGTAGCAAACTTCGGCATTGCAGAACTAAAAGGTACTTTTACTGATGTTGGTAAATCAGGAATTGTGCCAGGAGAAAGAGTAGATCTTACTTTTACTATTGCTAATGACAGCCCTCAAATAGCAAATCCTTTTTCAGTTGATATCTATTTATCTCCAGATAAAGGTAGTGAAACCGAGGGAGCTGTTAAGCTAGGAACTTATGATATTAGAGAAAGTATTTCTGGTAATGGTGAAATAACCAAGAAATTTAACTATCCTACTCCCGATTTAGGTCATCCTATTTGGGAACAAGGAGATGGTGAATATTATATTACTTTGGATATTGACTCGAAAAATGAGGTAGAGGAAAGTAATGAAGAAAACAACAGTGGTTTGGGAGACAATTTAGACCAAACTAGTTTTAACGTTACTGGATTAAATAGTGCAGCTGATTTAGTTGTTAAAAATCTCGAAATACCCGAAAATTCTCAAGCAGGAGAGACAATTGAAATCAAGTATGAAATTGTCAACGAAGGGGAAAGTCCCGCAGAACTTTTTGCAGCAGGTTTCTATCTCTTTAATGAAAGTTATTTAACTCCAGATCGCGAAAGTCTTGATATTGAAGACGTACCCGAAGTATTTTTTATACAAGGAAATAATTCTACTATTATCGGGCAAAGTAGCGATAACCCAACGGGAACTCTTGCAGCAGAAAGCAGTACTGGTGTGATCACCACTCAAATTACTCTTCCTGAAACTTGGGGGGGATATTCTGGCAACGGAGACTACTATTTGGGTGTAGAAGCCGATCCCTTTGATGATGTGGTTGAAAGTAGTGATGCTAACAACAGCCTCGAAGGAGTGGGAATTGATTATCAAAAGATTGCTTTAGAAGCCCCCAACCTGAATACCGTAGATTTAGTTGGTACTCATTTTGAAGTAGTTCAAGATCGAATCGTACCAGGACAAGAGTTTGATTTGGGCTTCAACATTAAAAATGAAGGTTTAGCCGAAACAGGGGCATTCTCTTTCGATCTTTATTTATCTGAAGATGCCACTATTACAACTGACGATCGTTATCTTGGCACCTATGATATCCGTGAAGGTTTGGCTGGTAACAAAGACATATCTTTAAAAGATGAAAATGGTAATTCTGTACCTAGAAGTGTTCGTTACACTGCTCCTCCTTTAGAAAGTGATTTTTGGGGAGATGCCGACGGTACTTATTATGCAGGGATGATTATCGATCCTGCTAGCGATACTAATCCTAACGGTCGGGTTGTGGAGAGCAACGAAGATAATAACAGCAATCAGGGCAACAGCCTAGATTATGCTTCAGTTCAAGTCACTGGACTGGAAAAAATTGCCGAACTTTATGTTAGCAGTTTTGATGTTGTCGAAGAAGAAATAGCTTTAGGAGATACTTTTACCGTTAACTACACTGTTGTTAATGATGGCGATCAAACAGCAGACTTCTCTGGTGCTGGCTTCTTTATCTTCCATGAAGACTATCTGTTAAATAACGATAACTTAAGTATTGATGATGTACCACAGGTATTTTTCCTGGCTGGTAATAGTCAAGATTTCTTAATTGAGAATCTTGAAGGTGGTACTAGTCGAGAAATTTCTACTGAGTTGGTTATGCCTGAAAATTGGGCTGGTTTTGTTGGTGGTAGTGGCAAATATTATATTGGTGCTGCTGCTGATGTTTATGGTGATGTTGAAGAATTAAATGAGATTAATAACAGTCTTGTTGGCGCAGGACTTGACTACGAAAAAGTCACAATCAACATACCTCAGCTGGAAATATAATTACAGCTAAAATAATTAGACCGAACTACTACTATTAAATCTCTTTTCATTACTCGGACTTAGGTTTTAACCTAAGTCTTTTTTTCGCTCGCTTTTAAGGGGATAAAAAGTATCTAATACCAATTAGAAAAAAGAATGTGACAGATATCCTGTAGTGTGGGCAATGCCCACGCTACCTTGAGATTATTTTCATCTGTCGCAAACATTAATTAATTTGGTATAAGACATAAAATGCTCGACTTACTTTTCCTAACCCTCACCAATTAATTGTCTAGCATTACTAGTAGCCACGGGATTGAGAACGGGGTAAAATTCTGATGGAATCAATAAAGTTCTCTTAATCAAATAGGTGAGATTAAATTCTTATCTCAGATAGATTATGATAATTTTGATCCAGCAAAATAACCAAGGTTATTGAGTAGCTACTCTCAAGTAATTGCTACTGTTAAACCAAACTATAGCCGATTAAATCAAAATCAATTATGCTTGCCAAAAGAATATTACCCTGTCTGGATGTTAATGCTGGAAGGGTGGTTAAAGGAGTAAATTTTGTAGATCTTAAAGACGCGGGAGATCCCGTAGAATTGGCAAAAGTCTATAACGATGCTGGAGCGGATGAATTAGTATTTCTCGATATTACTGCTACCCATGAAGATCGGGGAACAATTGTCGATGTAGTTTATCGTACTGCCGAACAAGTTTTTATTCCATTGACTGTTGGTGGGGGAATTCAATCCTTAGAAAATATTAAAATTTTGTTACGGGCGGGTGCGGACAAGGTGAGTATTAATTCCGCAGCAGTTCGAGATCCAGACCTAATTAATCGGGCTAGCGATCGCTTTGGCAAGCAATGTATTGTTGTGGCAATCGATGCTCGCCGTAGATTAGATCCCAATAATCCTGGTTGGGATGTTTACGTTCGTGGTGGTAGAAAAAATACTGGCATTGATGCGATCGCTTGGGCGAAGGAAATGGCAACTAGAGGGGCAGGGGAATTATTAGTAACCAGCATGGATGCTGATGGAACACAATCAGGTTACGATTTGGAACTAACTAGAACTATTGCCGAAGGAGTAGAAATACCAGTGATTGCTTCGGGAGGGGCGGGAAATTGCCAGCATATTTATGAAGCATTGGATACTGGCAAAGCAGAAGCTGCATTACTGGCTTCTTTGCTACATTTTGGACAACTAAGCGTCAAGGAAATTAAAACTTATCTTAAAGAACGTAAAGTTCCTGTGAGAATTACTTAGATTTTAAATCTTTAGTAAAGCTTAAAATCTTAAAAATCTACCCCAAGATATAAAAATTATGTACTAAAATATGATTAAGTTTACATTTCTTTAAACATGCTGATTCCAATTCTCATATTTGATGTTGCTTTGGTAGCATGGTCGCTGCATTTGATGCAATCCGCTTTGGAATTGCGAGAATTTTCATTAATGCTAGCTGGTACTTTAGTAGGTGCTTCCGCAGCAGCAATGTTAGTAGTTTATTTTCTGATTGGTGATTGCTTAACTCGTCTTAGTTAAAAGAGTTGGATTTACTTTCTCTTTCCCACCATTGTCGAGCTTGAGAACGTATTTTTTCTGACTCTTCAGGGGAAATTTTCTTGAGGTGACTGAGAACTAAATTCATTCTTCCCAGCGAGCGCAATTTATCTTGATGGCGGATTAAAAAGTCCCAATAAAAGAAATTAAAGGGACAAGCTTTTTCTCCAATGCGATCGCTTTTATTGTATTTACATCCCTGGCAGTAGTCGCTCATCTTATTAATATAATTGGCGGAAGCTGCGTAGGGTTTGGAAGCCAGAATTCCTCCATCGGCAAATTGTCCCATACCGATGACATTAGTTTGCATTACCCAGTCATAGGCATCGATAAAAGCACTATGAAACCAAGCTTCAATTTCTTGGGGAGAAATCCCCGCAATTAGAGCAAAGTTGCTCAATACCATCAATCTTTGGATGTGATGTCCGTAGCTTGTGGTTTCTACTTGAATTAGAGTTTGATGCAAACAGTTCATGTCCGTTTGTTGGGCATCCCAAAAGAATTTGGGCAGGGGTTTATGGTGGTCGAACCAATTTTTTTGACTGTAATCCTCGTCTTGAAGGTGGTAAATTCCGTGCATATATTCTCGCCAACCCATTACCTGACGAATAAAACCTTCGACACTATTTAAAGGCAATTCTTGTGAGTGATATGCCTTGTCTGCGGCATTAATTACCTCTATCGGATCTAGTAAAGCAAGATTGAGATAGGGAGAAATCAAACCATGCCACATGGTATATTCTCCTGCAATCATGGCATCTTGATATTTACCAAAATTAGACAAGCAATGTTGGATAAAGTAGTCTAATACTTCTAGAGCTTGTTGTCTGGTAACTCCCCAAGTAAAGGGTTCTATTTGTCCGTAATCTGATAGTTTTTCGGTTTCGATCCTCTCAATGACTTCTTGAGTAATAGTATCGGGAGTAAAAGTTAAGGGAGGAGGAGTTTGCAAGTCTTTTTTTGGAGGTTTGCGGTTATCTTTGTCATAATTCCACTTACCTCCTACGGGCTTTTTACCCTCCATTAAAATATCGAACTTTTTTCGGCTTTCTCGGTAAAAATCTTCCATCAACAGACGCTTGCGGGGCTTTGCCCAGGCAATAAAATCCTCTCTATTCCAAAGAAAATGATTATCTGGTAAAAAAACAATTTTGCAGTTTAAATCCAGATTTTTAATCAAATGATGGAAAGGGCGATCGCAGGGAATAGTTATCTGTAATTCGGTAATTTTATGTTCTTCAATCCAATTTTTTAGAGGAGTTATAAAATCTTTACTAATAGCATAAGTAACTTGCCAATTATCGGCTTTTAATTCTTCAGCAAAATGACGCATTGCCGACCAAACTAAAACCAATTTTTGCTTATGGTAGGGTCTTTGTCGGGCGTAATGACTAGATTCAATCAAAATGACGGGAGTCTGCTGCTGATTATCCCGATTATTACTTAAGCTTAACTGTTTTTTTGTCAGGCGATCGCCTAAAATCCAAATTCCAATAGTCATATAAATAACTCCTAAGAAACAAATTAGTCTGCCTAGACGGGGTCAGAGGTCAGAGGTCAGTTTGTTTCCTTGTGACATTATAAATCTTAGTTCTTTAGACGCTGATATTACGCACTAAATTATCTGTTTAGGCTGGGAAAAGGGAAAAGGGGAAAGAGGAAAGGATACCGCTTCGCATATTGATAGTTGATAGGGGTACACCTCACTAATTGGAGAATAGTTGCGATCGCATTTACAACCAATGACAGAGAATTTTATTAATCCAAAATAAATTAAACAACGAAGTTCTATAATTAACCACTATCGACAAGAGGTTTAAAATCGAAAAAATAGTCGAATCTAACTCTCGAACTATTAAGGACAAAATTTATCCCATATGTCTTTCAAAAACTCAACAGATTTAGCTTTTGCACCCGCACTAGAACAAGCCAACTTAATTAAAGAACGTCAAATTACCCCCTTAGAATTAACCGAACTATATTTATCTCGAATTGAAAAATATAATCCTCAGTTAGGTAGCTTTTATTACGTAGCCAAAGACAGCGCGATCGCCGATGCTAAAACCAAAACCGAATTAATTGCCCAAACTGTCGATCCGAAATGCTTACCTCCTTTTTTTGGCGTGCCGATTGGCATTAAAGATCTAAAATCGGTGGCAGATATGCCTCTAACTTACGGTGTTATTGCCCTTAAAGACCAAATTGCTCAATATGATGAAGGGGTAGTGTCTAAAATAAAGCAGGCAGGATTTATTATCCTCGGAAAAACTGCCACCTCTCAGCTAGGATCTTTTCCCTACACCGAACCAGAAGGTTTCCCACCCACTCGCAATCCTTGGAATCTAGACTATACCCCTGGTGGTTCTAGCGGTGGTTCTTCTACGGCAGTAGCAGCAGGATTATGCGCGATCGCTCTGGGAGGAGATGCGGGAGGTTCGATTAGAGGTCCTGCCAGTTGTTGCAATCTGGTTGGCATTAAGCCCAGTCGCGGTCGGATTTCTTTTGCCCCAGTGGGCGATCGCTTGAGTGGTTTGGGTACTCATGGAGTATTGTCTCGGACTGTTGCTGATGCTGCTGCTTTTTTAGATGTGACCTCTGGTTATATTGCTGGCGATCCCTACTGGTTGCCTAATCCTCAAACTCCTTTTTTGAGTAACACAAAAGAAACATTAGACTCTTTAAAAATAGGTTTTGTGACATCTCTTTTACCCCAGGGAGAACCCGATCCAGAATGTCAACAAGCAGTAAGTAATATAGTTCAGCAGCTAAAAGAGATGGGACATCAAGTAATTCCCCAGCAAATCGATTTATCTGCCCTGATTGAACCATTTACCAGAGTTTGGGCGAGTGCGGTGGCAGCATCGGGAATTGCTGCGTCAGCTTTAAGTCCGATGAATCAATGGGTATTAACCAAATCGGGTACGGCGGGAGAGTACTTACAAGCGGTAACTCAAATGCAATTATTTGCTAGGCAAATGGTTAATTTATTCGCCCAAATCGATATTTTAGTTTTACCTACTTATATGCACCCTACTATTAAAGTAGGAGAATGGGCAGATTTTAGTCCTGAAGAAACCTATCAAAAGATTGTCCGTTGGATTTTTCCTTGTCCTGCTTTTAATGTTACGGGACAGCCTGCAATCAATATTCCTGCGGGATTTGATCGCCAGGGCGTACCATTAGGAGTACAACTAGTAGGCAAACCCCATAACGAAGCTAGTATTATCGCTTTGGCAGCCAGTTTAGAGCGCAAAAATTTTTGGTATCGAGAACGTCCGCAGAATTTTGAGTAACTAGGGTTATTTTTGTTTTGATAATCCCTGTTCATTTAAGGGAACATTATCAGTAAAGCGATCGATTTCTAACAGAGTAATTGACCCTGCCCAAAACATAATCAATCCTGCATGGGCAATATGCGCCCCTAATAGTTGACCCGACAGATCTATTAAACGAGCATTTCCTGCCCACCAATCGTACTTAACTTTACTTGGGGGTTTATCGTATGTCTGCAAAACGAAACCTCTGAATTAATTTTGTCAACTTGGTTACTAACTATTATTCTCAATAAGTTAGCAACAACTTTATTCTGCATTAATGATAAATAATTGCAAGTTTATGTTCAAATATCTTAACGATTGGTGGTGAATTAACGATTGTCTAAATTTCATACCTAATCTTTTATTTCAATAGATTAAGACTGGCATTTGATTTGCAAAACCTTATAAAAACAAGCTTTTGTTAGCCAAGATTAAGAACAGTTTGTACCAGATTTTGCAATTAGTAAAAGAAAATACTTGTCAATAATTGGTTTTACCTGTATGGTAATTGAGAAGCTTATTGATAAATAAAGGCAATAACTAGAAAAGGAGGTTAAAATTATGACCGCCGTAATGGAAAACCGTCAGGGAATTAGCAATTTGTCTGAGATACCCTGGTGGAGAGGCAACGCTCGTTTAAAAGATTTATCGGGTAGATTACTGGGGGCGCATATCGCCCAGACTGCGCTAATAGTGTTTTGGGCGGGGCATTTACTTTAGAAGTATTTTATGGTGTGCCAAATGAGTTAAAAACTACAGGTGGTTGGAATCAATTTGCGATCGCATTTCTGGTCGGCGGTATGGGCAGTGCTTTCTTTGCCTATCAAATTTATGACCATCTTGATGTATTGAAAGCAATCTTAAGTGGCACAATTTAATTTTTTTATTTTATTGAAATTATTTTTCAATAGACTGTATAATACTTATGAAGATTATTTCTCACGCCGTATTAGGAATTAGGTAGAAATGAAAGCCTAATTCCTAGTTTCTAATCCTAGCAGGACAAAGCTTTTTTATGAGTAGGACGATAATCTTGTTACTCACGTCAAAGGCTTTTTAAATCTTTTCACTATTAAGAATAGCTTCAATAAGCTCAAAGATACTTTTTGACTGCGGTTGACTGAAAAATTAGTAATTTTATTTCAGTTGGCAAATTAGGTCTCTACAAACTAGCAAACAAATTTACAGAAAATATAATCATGGCTAAAATAGGTTTATTTTACGGTTCGACTACAGGTAAAACCGAAGCCGCCGCCGAGGCAATACAAGATGCTTTAGGTGGTGAAGATGTAGTAGCTTTACACGAAATTGCGGATGTCTCAAATAGCGATTTTGCTAACTACGATCGCATTATCATTGCTTGTCCTACTTGGGATATCGGCGGACTACAGGCAGACTGGGAAGGTTTTTATGAGGACAATTTAGATAGTATCGATTTCAGCGGTAAAAAAGTAGCATATTTTGGTACTGGCGATCAGGTAGGCTATGCAGATAACTTTCAGGATGCCATGGGAATTTTAGAAGCAAAGATTTCTGGTTTAGGCGGTGAAACTGTAGGTCATTGGTCTACTGAAGGCTACGAACATGAATCATCGAAAGCAGATAAAGGCGGTAAGTTTGTCGGTTTGGCTTTAGATGAAGATAATCAATCAGAATTAACAGACGAGCGAATTCAAGAATGGACCACACAACTCAAGTCTGAGTTTGCTCTGTAAATGAAGTCATTAGTTATTAGTGGTTAGTTATTGGTATCTGATTTGAACTAAATATTAACGACTAAAGACTAAAAACTTCTTAAAAAGTTTGGGGATTCTCCTCTCCAATAAACGGGAAAAGAAAGTCAGTAGCCCTGACTGGGAAGTGTTTAATGAGCCATAAATTACCTTCCACTTTTCCCTTTTCTTCTTTGCAACCACTAGAATCAACTACTCATGCTGCATCTAGTCTTGTGTTTTACGGTTTGGACAATAATTTTCACGGGCTTATTTTGGCGATTAATGGCGATCGCAAAATCTGCTTTCCAACATCTTCAACATCTTCACCAAGTACCATGCTCAAATTGTGCTTACTTTACAGGAGACTATCGACTCAAGTGTACGGTCAATCCGATGGTGGCAATGTCGGAAGATGCGATTGGCTGTCGAGATTTTATGCTCCAAGAGGGTAATAGATATAACAATCCTAAAACTACCTGTGGTGGCTGTTTTGCCATTCAAAAGTGTAGCAACAACTCTATGCAAACCGAAGCTTTTATTGCGACTCAAATTCCCTCAAAAATTAGGTAAACAAAAAAATATAAAACGTCCTGAATAACTTAACTTACTACTTGTAAGGGCGTAATTATGAGGTTTCCTCATAATGCTGACCGCCCGCACCCGAAGGGCTACTTGCTACTTGTTAAGCAAATATTTTCTATTCAATTACACTCACCCACTCATTTACCATGAAGATGTCTCCTTCCACAGCACCTGTTTGGATTAATGCTAATCCTAGTTTTAAACATTTTGACAGTCGCATTATTCGCTATTTGTCGAATCAAGTACCCATAGCCTATTGGGAATACAATCAGGATTTAGATGAAGCGAGTAGTTTGGATATAGCTCTAACCTTACTCCACGACTATCTTAAATCTAAAGATCGGGCGATCGATCTAATCGGTCATGGTACAGGTGGTTTATTAGGTTTACTCTATGCTCGCAAGTTTCCTCATCGAGTAAAATCTTTGACCCTCTTAGGAGTTGGTTGCAATCCTGCGATCGATTGGCAAGCAAACTATTATCAAATGCGTAAACTATTACCTTGTAGTCAAGAAACGCTTCTGGCGCGGATGGTACAGATGATGTTTGGTTATCAGAGTAGAACGAGTGTCTTGGACATAATTAAGCTTCTCCAACAAGACTTGGTTACTGCGCCGACTGCTCATTCTCTATATCAGCTAAACCGAATTGATGCTGGTGGTGTATCGATGCCGATGATGGTCTGCGGTAGTCAAAATGACCGTATTGTTGACCCTACTGTTTTACAAGGATGGACAGATTATCTCAAAGAAGAAGATATCCTGTGGACAATTCCTTTGGGACATCATTTCTTTCACTATTTCTTCCCAGAATATACTGGCAGGAAAATAATTAAGTTCTGGCAACAAGTCGATCGCCAAGCAACAATTATCTCTTCTAAGCAACAAGATTTAGAAGAGACTTATTCTTTCTTACCTCTTAGTTAGCACCATTGCCGACAAATGCCAGAGTCAAACTATCGTGTACTAAGAAGTGGTGTAGGTGATAGGCTCGTTCTTCAGTTTTGAGTAAAATCTGCTCGTATAGATAGCGAGTAGCGCGATCGCCTAAGCTTTCTGCTTGTGATGCTTGCTGACGCAGTAGTTTAATGATTGCTTGTTCTGCTGCCAAGTCATGTTCGACCATTTCTCGTTCGCCAAATACGCCATCTTCTTCTGGTTCAAAGCAGCATAGTTCTGCTAGCTTACTAAAGCTTGCAGCAGGAATACCGCCTAAACCGTTTTGTCTTTCTGCTAAATCATGAACGTGTCCCTGAACTTCTTCATAGCTTTCGGCAAAGAATTCGTGTAGGGCATAAAATTCCGAACCTTCCACTACAAAATGATGTTTTTGATACTGTAAGTATAAGCCTTGGAAACTGGATAGGACTGCATTAAAGCCTTCACACACTGGTGTAGTGACGCTTTTATCTAGTAAGACTGGATTCTCTTCTACATGACCAAACGGACGTAGCAAACCTGTTTTTGTTGACATACTTCTTGCTCGCTAATTGACGAAAGTTTATTAAGAAAAGTTGATTAACAATATCAACCTAACACGAAAATGCTTATTGCGAATCATAAAGTTATCAAATAGTTTCTCTAAGTCTTGGCTCGAGTTGAACTCATCTCTAAAATTATTACCAATTATATATTTCAGCATATTCTTGTGCAGATAAATTGCGTCGAGCGATCGAGATTGCTAACTAATATTATTCTCAATAAGACAAAAAACCTCTCCCTAATTATTTTTGTCCGATTAAAGATAGTTAGAAATCTTTTTATTATTTTAATTCTTAAATCCTATGGCAATTCTAAAAAATACCCAGAGCGTAATCGCAAAGACTACATTGATTGAAACAAAAGAAGACCAAACAATCGCCTTGGAATCTCAATCGACAAACATTACCGCGCGGACAAAAAAGAAAAAACTAGCTCGCATTTTTCGCCCGACATTCTCACCCGAACATGGTGTTTTGCTAGTCTTATTTGGCTCATTTTTGACTGGCGCAGCATTAGCCCAACAATGGACATGGACGACGAACTGGGCTTTAATCTGCGCCTTTTTCGCTCAACAAGTCGAACATCCTTACATAGTTCAAATCAAATTGAGAAAAAATCTTAAGCCTCGGTATTTAATTTGGGGTGGAATTTATGGCTTGATTAGCTTATCGTTAGCTATCTATCTCTGGTTTCAAGCTCCTACATTACTCTGGCTGTATATCTTGGCAATAATTGGCTTAATTGTCGATGCGATCGCGGTAATTAAGGGCAAACACAAATCAAGAGTTAATGAAATCGTCGGTTTCGCAGCCATCTGTTTAGCTGCGCCCTTGGCTTATGGTGCAACCACAGGAAGTCTTAACCTCGAAGCAATGGCAATATGGGTTCTCAATACTCTATTTTTTAGCAGCGGAATATATACTATCAAGCTACGTCGTAAGAAAACCGCAGCTTTTAAACCAGGAGCAATCTATCACTGCATAGCTACTTTAATTGTTTTTATTCTCTACAGTCTCGATTATCTATCCTTCGTAACTGCTTTATCTTTTACAGTAGCCTTAATCAAATTAATTACAGTATTTGGATTTCGAGATTGGTATTGCAAAGCCAAATTTCATTCTATTGCCATCTTTGAAACTCGCTTTGCTTTAATCTATATTGCGATCGCATCTATTAGCCTGCTTCCCGCGCATTTACCACCAAAGTGAACCAGCAAAAAAATACAGCATTATGGTTGCAGAATTTATTGAGAAAAATTGAACTTTGTGACCCAAACTACTTAACAAGTAATTGAAATTAAATATAATTAATCCAGATAATAATAGCGAGCAAAAGTGAGATTTAATTAAACTATTTGGTTACTTACACGGTTAGCCCAAAAATACATTTATGACATTATTCTGACTATCGGTCGGGATTGCCAAGAAAGAGCAGTATATCCCGAAGAATAGAACTGAAGCTAATAATCTTGAGGTAATTTTTCTCAAATAGTTAAAAAACTCACACTTACTTTTTGCTTCAAATCTTAATCTCGATCGCTTTTGAGGAATCCAAATTATGTCATTAATTCATTGGGATAAGTCCGTACTTTCGTTTCACCTGAAGGAAATTATCGAAGATGGTCACGGAGGTCATCCTGTAGCATTTGCGGGGTTGAGTGCGATCGCCGTTAGTTCTTTACTCGTTCCTGCGGTGACCAAATTAGGCAAACCCGTCTTAAAAGCAGCGATTAAGAATGGTTTATCCCTTTATCCAGAAAACACGGCTAATTCAGTTAACTCTTCAAGCACAGACTTAACTAAAATTTGGCAGCAAGCAGCGATCGCTAGTCAAACCCAGAATAGTCAGACTAGCTCAAAACAATTAGTTCATTAGTTATCTTGAATATCTTGATTTGTATTAGATGCAGCCATTAAACCTGCTGCCAAACTAGCTTTTTCAGCTTGTTCTGCTGCTACTTCCGCTTTAGCTTCAGCAACAATATCGCCGATTACCTCTCCTGTTTCGGCGATCGCACCTTTGGTTTTTTCATAGAGACTGACACCACTTTTAATTGCTGCTTTAGCTAGGGGTTTGGCTAGAGGTAATACTGTAGGGGCGACGATGGCTACTCCTAATCCGACAGCTAGAGTTTTGAGGGGATGATTGGTATAGGCGTTTTTAATTTGGCTGAGGGTAGAGTTTCCTAAGCGTTGCATTTGAGACATAATGTTATTACTCCTATAATTGATTGATTTTACTGGAAATTAGCGTAACTTTGTTCTGACAACTGATGTTGTACCAGAGGACGAAGACTGTTCAGTCCAGCAGCGATCGCCGATCCGTTATGAACTACCGTAGCGATGAGGGGATTTAAACCCACGGTAGTAGCCAAACCCAAAGCCATTAAATTGGGCGCAACCACCAGCAGCGTATTTTGCTCGATCAGCTTTTTGGTTTCGCGGGCAATATTAAGTGCTTCTCTCAAGGTTAATAAATCGTCATTCATCAGAACCACATCAGCTATTTCCCTGGCAATATCCGAACCATTGGCAAAAGATACCGAGACATCGGCATAAGCTAGGGCAACCGAATCGTTCAAGCCATCACCGACAAAGGCTACTGTTTTACCAGCCAGCTTTAGGTCGCGAACGATCGCTGCTTTTTGTTCGGGAAAAGCTTGGGCATGGACTCGATCTAGAGGAATATTTAACTCCTCTGCCACTATTTTAGCCCTCTGTTGGTTATCTCCTGTCAATAAATGAATTTCTCGTCCTGATGCTTGCAAAGATTGAATTAAAGCAGGACTTTCTCGACGCAAAGGATCGGCATATTGAATGACTCCTTGGAGTTCTCCGTTGCAAGCAACGTAGATCAAAGATACCCAATTAGCAGTAATGGATTTATGTTCCAAATCGCATCTACAATCTAAAGGAAAAGATTGATGTTCTAAGCATTCTAAACTAATTTTTTCTTGCAGCAAAAAGCGATCGCTACCTACTAAAATCTCTTTATCCTCTACTGTGGCTCGAATTCCCAAACCAACTTCAAAATTCCATTGTTGACGACGGGGAATAGCAATATTTTGACTTTGGGCGTAGCTGTTAATTGCCTCCGCTACGGGATGGGTAATTCTTTGTTCGGCAGCAGCAGCAAAA
>NZ_JBZNBU010000315.1:0-8244 GCF_058530065.1 Waterburya sp.
AAAGTGCGGTCTTGGGCGGGGCTTTCAAGCACCTGAAATAAATTCAGGTGTCAGCCCCTTGGCTCTCCCCCATGAGGAGGCACGGACTCGGAGCTTGCATCCGAGTATGGAGTGCCGTCAACTTTTTCAAGACGCGCCTTACGGCGACGCGGGGTCTTCCCTCTGATAGCTACACTCACAGATAAATTTTCTTATCCCGAACTGACGTTAAAAATAGACAGAGATCGTGAATCAATGGGTCACATCAGTTGCTAATTGAGCTTGTTTTCTTTGGGATTGAATTTCTAGATAAACTAATAAAGCATTAATATCGGCGGGGTTTACGCCACCAATACGGGTAGCTTGACCGACGGTTAGGGGTTTGACTTGATTTAGTTTTTCTCTAGCTTCTAAGCGCAAGGTTTCGACAGTGTGATAGTCGAGGTTTTGGGGTAGTTTTAATTGGGTGTGACGGCTAACTTGTTCGATTTGAGTTTGTTGGCGTTTGATGTAACCAGAATATTTAATATCGATTTCCGCCCCTTCTGTTTCGGCAAAGGTTAAGTTAGCATCTTCCAAACTATATTTCTGCAAGTCTGCATAGTGAAACTTCGGACGGCGCAACAAATCTGCTAGGGTAATCGAACCCTTGATTTTTTGCTGAGTAGCTTCGGCGATCGCCATTCCTACTTCATCTTTTTCTTTAATGCGAGTGGTTTCTAAACGCTCTTTTTCCGCAGCAATTTTGGCTTGCTTGTCGGTGTAAAGTTGCCATCTGCGATCGTCGATCAGACCGATTTCTCGACCTAAAGGAGTCAAACGGCGATCGGCATTATCCGAGCGCAAGATCAGGCGATATTCCGAACGACTGGTGAGCATTCGATAGGGTTCGCGCAAATCTTTGGTACACAAGTCATCGATTAACGTACCCAAGTAACTTTGTTCGCGAGAAAAGATAACTTCGCTTTCTCCTCTGACGAATTTAACCGCGTTAATACCCGCTACCAAACCTTGGGCTGCTGCTTCTTCATAACCCGTAGTACCGTTAATTTGTCCCGCACTGTATAAACCCTCGACTTTTTTGGTCATTAGGGTAGGGAAACATTGAGTAGCAGGAAGAAAATCATACTCTACTGCATAGGCAGGACGAAGCATAACGCAGTTCTCTAGACCAGGAAGAGTTCTGAGCATAGCTAGCTGTAATTTTTCGGGCAATCCCGTGGAAAAGCCTTGAATATAAAGCTCTGGAATATCTCTACCTTCTGGTTCGATAAAAATCTGGTGGCTTTCCTTGTCGGCAAAACGGACTATTTTATCTTCAATACTGGGACAATAACGAGGTCCTTTTGCATCTACCCAACCGCCATAGACGGGAGATAAGTGTAAATTATCGCGAATGATTTTATGAGTCTCGGCAGTGGTGCGAGTCATGTAACAACTCATTTGCTCTCTTTCTACCCAGACTTCAGGGTCGAAACTAAACCAGCGCACCATCTTATCCCCAGGCTGGGGAGTCATTTTGCTGTAGTCTACCGATCGCTTGTCTACCCTAGCAGGAGTACCTGTTTTCAATCTGCCCGTCTCAAAGCCCAGTCGATTTAGGGTTTCGGTCAAGCCAGTCACGGCAAATTCTCCCGATCTGCCCGCATCCATTGACTTGTTACCCACCCAGATTTTACCGCCGAGGAAAGTGCCTGTAGTCAAGATTACCGCTTTGGCAGCAAAACAAGTACCAAAATAGGTTTCGATACCGATGATTTCATCGTTTTTACCCAAAACCAAATCCGTAACCATCCCTTCGCGGACGCTCAAATTCTCTTGATTTTCCACGATCTGTTTCATTACCGCAGCATATTCCCGCTTGTCGGTTTGCGCCCGTAACGCCCATACCGCAGGTCCACGAGAAGCATTCAATACTCGTTTCTGGAGATAAGTGCGATCGCTCACCTTACCGATCTCTCCTCCCAACGCATCAATTTCGTGAGTCAATTGGGATTTAGCAGGACCTCCCACCGCAGGGTTACAGGGTTGCCAAGCAATGCGATCGAGGTTGAGGGTCAACATCAAAGTACGACAGCCCAATCTTGCAGCTGCCAAAGCTGCCTCGCAGCCAGAGTGTCCGCCACCCACTACGATAATGTCGAAAGCGTCTTGAAAATCTACAGTCATTTCATTTATCAACAGTTTTTAGTTTTTAGTCTTTTATATGGTTTTAGATGCTAAAGAGCGATCGCCTTAAATTAGCGATCTGAATTCTTGACTAAATTTCCTTTAAAGTTTCATTTCTTATTATTGTAATATTCTATTACCGCAGTTTGCTTTCAATTGCTCTTTGACAATGCTTTAACCAGCAATTCTCATTTTGGAAAAAATAGAAAATTAGTTCTATGTCAGAAATAGAGAACTAGCCTAAATTAGTCAGAATTTTGGGTGAAATTATGAAATTATAGATGAGTCGCGTGGATTAAATCTCATTTTGCACTCTCGACTCTATACTACATGAATCAAAAAGTTGCTGAGTAAGTTTAACATTGTTGAGCCCTCGCGAGCTATGAAAGAAACAACCCCCGCAGCTATGCCAGCCTGTTTTGATAGATGGTGTCAAAAGTTCGACGATCTATTGAGAACTAAAGCACAAAAAAGAGCGTATAGGCACTATATAGGGGGATTATTAGGAGAAAGTGAGCGCAAAAATCTATCTCAGATGGCTAAAGATGCGGTAGAAGTTACTTATCATAAATTACATCATTTTTTAACCGAAGCAACTTGGTCAGCACAGAAGATAAATGAGCGTCGTTTAGAGGTGATGAATAGATGAGTATGCTCAATGGATATCAGAGTCAGAATTTAAGAAAATTACCATAGATTCTAAAGACTCACGACTTTAGTTTTCTGCTTCGTCTCGTGCCAACTAGAATATCGTGACCGATACTCCCTGTCGCATCCAATCCTCAGACGATCTGCCCGACCGACTTTATACCTCTATTTCTTACTTCCTGGGCTGATGCTACATCTCTTGCAGTGGTGTAGCCACATAAATGACAAGAGTGAATTTTGACATCTAAAGTTTTCTTGCCAGTATGTGCGCCACAATTAGGACAGGTTTGACTTGTGCCATTCTTATCTACAATTTTCTTCAAGAAATTAACCCAAGAATGGTCAAAAATTGACTATCTTTGGATTGATGATATCCCTGTCATAACCAGCAGTTGAGAAGTCAATTAATGACAAAGTGGATACATTTGAGTAGCCGTGTGTGTTGAAAGACACAAGCACGGTTCGGAGGAGAGGGGTAAGCTGGAAACAGATACCCCGACTCTAACGGAGCCTCAATGACTCTAGATTTCAGCGAAGACTTCTTTGGCAGTAGCAATAGTTTGGTCAACATCTTCATCGGTATGAGCCAGAGATGTAAAGCCAGCTTCAAACTGGGAAGGTGCGAGATAAATGCCTTTTTCTAACATACCGCGATGGAAACGAGCAAATTTCTTGAGGTCGGAAGTTTTAGCATCGTCATAGTTATGAACTTCTTTATCAGTAAAGAACATACCGAACATCGCACTAATGCTCCCCCCTGTCACTTCATGACCTGCTTCTCTAGCTGCTGCTAACAAACCTTGAGATAGTTTTTTAGTAATGCGGTCTAGTTGTTCGTAAGTACCAGGCTTGCTGAGTAATTCTAAGGTTTTAATTCCCGCAGTCATCGCCAAAGGGTTGCCAGAGAGAGTACCTGCTTGATACATAGGCCCTGCTGGTGCGACCATATTCATAATATCAGCACGTCCGCCGTAAGCACCTACGGGCAAACCACCACCAATTACTTTACCTAAAGTAGTTAGGTCGGGAGTTACGCCAAATCTTGCTTGCGCGCCACCATAAGAGATACGAAAACCAGTCATTACTTCATCAAATACTAGCAAAGCACCGTTTTCTTTAGTAATTTCGCGCAAGCCTTCAAGAAAACCCGCATCGGGAGTTACAAAGCCTGAATTACCCACTACAGGTTCTAGAATCACCCCTGAAATTTGGTCGGGATTTTCGGCAAATAATTTTTTAACAGCTTCTAGATCGTTGTAGGGTGCAGTTAAAGTGTTGGCAGTAGTGGATTTAGGAACTCCTGGGGAATCTGGTAAACCGAGAGTAGCCACTCCAGAACCTGCCTTGACGAGAAACATATCTGCATGACCGTGATAGCAACCTTCAAATTTGAGTACCTTATCTCTACCAGTAAAGGCTCTCATCAAACGTAGAACGGACATACAAGCTTCCGTTCCCGAATTTACGAAGCGAACTACATCAATGCTGGGAACGGCATCGATAACCATTTCGGCTAAAACGTTTTCCAAAGCACAAGGCGCGCCAAAGCTAGTTCCTTTTTCTATAGCGTCGTGTAAAGCTTCTAGAACTACAGGGTTAGCATGACCGCAAATTGCAGGTCCCCAAGTACCAACATAATCGATATATTGATTGCCATCGACATCCCAAGCATAAGCACCTTTAACACGATCGAAAACTACAGGCTGACCGCCTACAGATTTAAAGGCTCTTACGGGAGAACTAACACCACCAGGCATTAGTTTTTGAGCAGCACTAAAAATTTGTTCTGATTTAGTTGTTTTAAAGGAAGCTGTAGAAACCAATATGTTCTCCTTTAATTGAATATAAGTGTGTAAGTGAGTATCTTTATTTTAAAGATAGGAGTTTTTGTAAAGACGTTATCTGTCAATAACTTTTTATTATCCTATGGATAGTAGAAGATAAGACCTCGATCTTTATGAAGATTCTTTAACCAGCAATTGTTATGGAATAGCCACACTGATGCTCGCCATCGTTGATCCAATGAGTGCGTTTGACAATACAGTCTGGTAAGATTGCGGCAAACATTTCTAATTCGTGACCGCAAATACTGGGATAAGATTCTGCTACATCAGAAATAGCGCAATTATGTTCTACTAAAATAAATTCTGGCTTTTCTGCGGAAGATACATGATGCAACTCTGCCATATAGCCTTCGTCTTTTCTAAGTTGAACCAGTTTAGCAATACGTTGGGGTAAAGTTCCATCTCCCAAGCGAACGCGATATTCGGCGGCTTTACGCTGCCATTGTTTTTCTAAAACCTTACTAACTTGTTCTTTACCTACGGTTTCTGCCAAGGTATCTAGAAAGGAAACGGCAAATTCGCTATATTTCTGGGGACTAAGGCGATCGCGTCCCTTTTCGCTTAGTTTATATAAATGTTGCGGTCTGCCCATTTTCCGCTGTACTGATTCGTAACTAATCAAGCCTTCGGTTTCTAATTCATTGAGGTGACGACGCACTGCTTGAGTACTAATCTTAAAATCTCTCCCTAGCTGTTTGGCTGTGGCGTGATTTTGCTTGAGTAGATATTGTAAAATGTTTTGTTTTGTAGACGGGAAATTAGCGATCGTCATCATCCCAACCGATATATTTATGAGCCTTTTACAAATAGGATATGAGAAAATTCTGACTTTAACAACATTTTTGTTGCTAATCTACTCTAGAATAGTCTTAAATGGACTTAAACAACAAATTGGTTGTTTAACTTCTGAAAAAAATCTATGATGACTGTTCCTTAGTTTAATTCTACAAAAGCATTAACTATTTTTTGGTTACTGCTCTAGGAAATTTACACCATTTACCTAATTCATCTACCATGAGTGCCAACGTTAAAACTTTAGTCAATCAACCCTACAAATATGGTTTTGTTACCGATATTGAGGCAGATCGAATTCCTCGCGGTTTGAGCGAAGATGTAATTCGTCTAATTTCAGCTAAGAAAAACGAACCAGAGTTCATGCTAGAGTTTCGCTTGAAAGCTTATCGTCACTGGTTGACTATGACCGAACCAGAATGGCCTCATGTAGAATATCCTCCCATCGATTATCAAGACATCGTTTACTATTCCGCACCCAAGAAGAAAAAAGAAAAACTCAATAGCTTAGACGAAGTTGACCCCGCTTTATTGGAAACTTTTGACAAGTTGGGTATTCCTCTATCAGAACAAAAGAAACTGAGCAACGTCAATGTAGCGGTAGATGCAATTTTTGATAGTGTTTCGATCGGTACTACTTTTAAAGAGAAATTAGCTGAAGATGGAGTCATCTTTTGTTCTTTCTCCGAGGCTTTGCAAGAACATCCCGAACTAATTAAAAAATATTTAGGTACTGTAATTCCCACTGCCGATAACTATTTTGCAGCATTGAATTCTGCTGTATTTAGCGATGGTTCGTTTGTCTTTATTCCGAAAGGAGTAACTTGCCCAATGGAATTGTCAACCTATTTTCGCATCAATGATGGAGATACGGGACAATTCGAGCGTACCTTGATTGTGGCAGAAGAAGGGGCATCGGTCAGCTATTTAGAAGGCTGTACTGCCCCCATGTTTGACACCAACCAACTTCATGCTGCGGTGGTAGAGTTAGTGGCTTTAGATAATGCCAACATCAAATATTCTACAGTGCAAAACTGGTTTGCAGGAGATGAAGAAGGGAAAGGAGGGATTTATAACTTCGTTACCAAGCGCGGTTTGTGTAAAGGAGTCAATTCCAAAATCTCTTGGACGCAAGTTGAAACTGGTTCGGCAATTACCTGGAAATATCCCAGTTGTGTTTTGGTGGGAGACAATTCCGTCGGGGAATTTTATTCGATCGCTTTGACTAACAACAAGCAACAGGCAGACACGGGAACTAAAATGATTCACGTGGGCAAAAATACCCGCAGCACGATCATTTCTAAAGGTATTTCCGCAGGAGACTCTCAAGGTAGCTATCGCGGACTAGTGAAAATTGGTAATAAAGCAGAAGGGGCGCGTAACTACTCCCAATGTGACTCGATGTTAATTGGCGATAATGCCGAAGCTAATACTTTCCCCTACATTCAAGTAGATAATAATACTGCTAAATTAGAACACGAAGCTTCCACTGCCAAAATCGGCGAAGAACAGCTATTTTACTTCGCTCAACGGGGAATTTCTGAAGAAGATGCCGTATCTATGTTGGTAAGTGGTTTCTGTAAAGATGTCCTGAACGAATTACCAATGGAATTTGCTGCCGAAGCAGACAAACTATTGAGCCTTAAGTTAGAAGGAACAGTAGGGTAGTTTTGAAGGGATGAGGGATGAATTATGAAGGATGAGGAGGTTTCGCTTTTATATACTTTTTCTCTCCTTCCCTATTCGCCCAATTGAATTTTTTTTATTGGACTAATTTTGGTGCGATCGATTCGATGATATCAAAAGTCAAAAAGACAAGATAGATCTTTTCATTAGGGGCAAGCTAGACGAAAAAGTTTTGTCTTTAAAACAAAGTTTAAATTGGTTCGATTTTCCCGATCTATAAAATAAATCACAACCAAAGTAGTTCTTATACCAATTCTCTAAATTACGGTTATGGATAGACAATTCTTTTCCCTTAGTCCCTTCGTTCCCAATTCACCTCGTCCCCCAGTCTCCTATTAAAATCCCCAAATTGCTAAAGTCATCCCTGGAGCGTAAATATTGACGAACATGGTTTTACCGTCGGGGGCGAAGCATACTCCAGCAAATTCGCTATTGTTGAGGGCATTGCGAGCAAATTTATAGTAGTTGCCTTGGGGGGTAATACCGATGAGAAATTGTTCGTCTTTGCCATCTTCACAGACAATTAAATCGCCAAAAGGCGCGAGGATTAAATTATCGGGATAGTCGAGAACATCATAGCCAGGAGATTCGACGAATAATTCCACTGTCTCTTCGGCGAGATTGTAGCGAAATATTTGTCCTACTTGGGCTGCACCGCCATTAGTAGCCGTCCAATATAGTTCTCCATTGGCGTAACACATTCCTTCGCCTCTTCTAAAGATTGCTGCACCTTTGTTTTGGGCTTCGTAGCGAAGAGTATCGTGTTCTGGATCTACATCTTCTAGCTGTACCCAACTTACTGGAAAAGGTTTTCCCACAGGGAAATCAAGCCCCGTATTTCTTTGAGGATTGTCTTGAATTACTAAAGCTTCTAAAACACCTCCCGCTAACAAGTTACCTGCTTTATGGGGACGAAAACGATAAATGCAACTATTTACTTGGTCTTCAGTTTGATAAATATAACCCGTCTGAGGATCTGTAGCGATCGCTTCGTGGCGAAATCGACCCATTGCCACCAAAGGTATAGGTTTTGCCAATCCTCCTTGGGCGGGAACTTCAAAATTATAGCCGTGTTTTTGTTCGATCTTGCCCCAGTAAGGCTCTACTTGTGCTTGAGTATATCCTG
>NZ_JBZNBU010000316.1:0-3037 GCF_058530065.1 Waterburya sp.
AAAGTGCGGTCTTGAGCGAGAGGGGTGGCGAGGCTTCCTCGCCATACCCAATCGAAGCTTTGGGGTCTCCCCCATGAGGAGGCACGGACTCGGAGCTTGCATCCGAGTATGGAGTGCCGTCAACTTTTTCAAGACGCGCCTTTCGGCGACGCGGGGTCTCGCCGCTTTTTTAGTGGTCAACTTTAATTGCTCTAGCCTGCGGTGCATTGTAGAGATACTAACTTTTATTCCCTTGAGGGCTTCCCAACGTTCGCATAATTCTCGCAATAATGCATCTGGCTGTTCGTTCACTAATTGCTCAACCTGCTTGAGTTCGGATTTTTTGATTATAGCCATCGCTCCCGACGACCTGAGATTTGGGTTCGATAGTTCCTGTTTCTCGATAGCGTTCGATTAATCTTTTTACAAAAGAATGACTAACTTGAAACCTTTGTGCTATTTCCCTTTGTGAACCTTCTTTGGCTTCATAGGCATTTATTACTCGTCGTCGTAAATCTATTGAATAAGGAGCAGGCATCGATAGCGATCGCATTTTCTTTTTATCTAAATGTAGATTACCATTTGTTTGGGTCTATTCAACTGAAAACTGCTGTAAATAAGTATCGTTTAAGGTGGACTTATCCTACAGGCAACAGGAATCAAATAAGGCTTGTTTGTGAATGGGAAGAGGCAATCAGAATAGCCAAGATTATTAACCGTGATATCGAATTGAACGATGTTGACCTAACCTACGCTAGATATTCTGCCAAGTATGCCCAATCTAGTTCAAATTGCTCAGAAACAACCTAATTTACACGACGCTCCCTTCGGAGAGCGCGGGCTTCTGAAAACCTCGTAAGGCACTAAATCCCAAGCCATGGCTAAAGCCCAACTATCTTTGCTCTTAGAACGACAATATAATATAGTCATCCTTATTATTGGCCGCCTTTGGTTCTACTCGGAAATTGGCAATAAACCTATGGAGTTCTGTCACTATGAAATTATTTTTGTACGACTACTTAGATGTTAATTCCAGTCTACTAAAACGATTTTGCCGATGGCATTACCTTTTTCTATACGCTGATGAACTTTTCTGAGGTTAGCAGCATTGATGGGACGAACAATATCTTGGCAAGTAGTTATCAAAGTATTGTTTTTGAGCAGTCGGCTAACTTCGTTGAGTAGTTTACCTTGTTCTGCCAGATCTTCTGTTTGATACATCGAACGAGTAAACATAAATTCCCATACTAGTTCGGCACTCTTATTTTTCAACACATCCATTGCCAGGGGCTGTTTGTTGCCAACGATGCAGCAAATCTTTCCTTGGGGTTTAATAGCTTGAGCGATCGCCTGCCAATGACCGTCTGTATCGTTTAAACACAGGATATAATCTACAGTTTTGTAACCAATTGTGGCTATTTCCTCTGCTAGATTATGACGATGATTAACTAGATGGTCTGCCCCTAGCTGTTGACACCAAGCTCTAGTTTCGGGACGAGAAGCCGATGCAATTACTTTTAATCTTGCTAGTTTTTTTGCCAGTTGAATGGCGATCGAACCTACACCACCAGCACCATTAATAATTAGGATGGTTTTTCCCTCATCTCTGCCATCTTTGTCAATTGCCAGGCGATCGAATAAGGCTTCCCAAGCGGTAATACTAGTCAGAGGCATAGCTGCTGCTTCGGCAAAATCCAGGTTTTGAGGTTTGTAGCCCACAATTCTTTCATCTACTAACTGAAATTCGCTATTACTTCCAGGACGAGTAATATCTCCTGCATAATAAACTTCATCCCCTGGGATAAACTTAGTTACTTGATCGCCAATTTCTCTGACTATTCCTGCCCCATCCCAGCCCAAAATACGAGGCTTATCTTCAACTTTGTCTTTAAGACTGCGAACTTTAGTATCGACGGAGTTAACAGAGATTGCCTTAACTTCTACCAATAAATCCGATCCTGTAGCTATCGGGCGATCTATTTCTAGATCCTGCAAACTATTGTCATTTTCAATCGGTAAGTACTTTGTTAAACCAATTGCTTTCATCGTTTACTCCTCTTACTTATTGTTTACTGCTTGTTTAATTGCCTCCAGCATACTAAGAGGTAAATTAAATTGATTTAACTGCCATTTTTCTAGTTCGGGATGGTCTGGATCGTAACCGTGATAGTCAGTACCTCCCGTAATTAATAGATTATATTGTTGGCAAAGTTCTTGGAGTTGCTTGACTTTATTGTTGCCATGATGGGGATGGAATACTTCTAAACCCATTAAACCTGCCTCAATTAGTATGGGTAATACTTCTGGAACTTTTCCGCCTCGAAATAAAAAAGGATGCGCCCAAACTGGTATGCCACCACAAGCACGAATTAATTCTATTCCTTCTTGGGCGGTAAACTTCTCATAATGGACATATGCTTGGCAATCTTCACCAATAAAACGTTCAAAAGCTTCTTGAGAAGAGTTTACATAACCCGCTTTTACCATGGCACTAGCAATATGGGGACGACCCAAAGCCATATTTCCCTCAAGATTGGTTAATTCTAAGGGATAACCCATTACTGCCAAATTTTCGATCATTTTCTTGGCTCTGCGTTTTCTTCCTGCTAAACGCTCGGCTAAAGGTTCAGCTAATAATTCTTTTTGGGGATAATAGCCTAAAATATGAAGCGATCGCCCGTTATATACCGTACTCAGTTCTACCCCTGGTACTATTTCGATGTCATGCTCCACTGCTGCTGCGATCGCATCATCCCAACCGTGTAATGTATCGTGGTCGGTAATTGCTAAAGCTTTAACTCCCGCTCTTACTGCTTTTTCTACTAGTTCTTGGGGTGTAAAGATACCATCGGAATAGGTGGTGTGGGCGTGTAATTCGATCATGGGTAATTGACTTTAGTTAATAGTTGCTGGTCAAACGGGGCTTTTTTGACTGAGATAGAGGAGATTATTATTTTAGCTATTAAATATAGACTTCTGGCAGAGATTGGCGAACCCGATTTTACTGCGTTTTTCACATGGGTAGACCACATAATTAAACTTTAAAAACTAAGAACTA
>NZ_JBZNBU010000317.1:0-6333 GCF_058530065.1 Waterburya sp.
GAGAAAAATAATTACCAGAGCATCGAAGAATATCGCGCTTACAGCAATGCTGCTAGTAAATAGTAAAAGCTAGAAAATCTTAAATATATTGGCAATTGGGGATGGGTTGAAAAAAATCTATCCCTATTTTTGCGAGTTATAGTCATTCCTAATAAGAACCATACGAAAATATGTACTAATTATTGCTCCCTAATCCCTAACCCCTAATCCCTAATCCCCCGGACAAATTACTGGGATAGTACGGAAATTAATTAGAACGACTATATAAGCTCTTTGAGAATACCTCTAACCTTTTTTTCCTAATTAAAATTGCCCAAACAAAGACAAGCCCGAATAAAACTTGCCCGATCTAAATTACAATTACTCCAATTGATTTCAATTAAATTAGATTCATCCAAATTAATTTCAGTCAAGCTAGTTCCCGATAAGTTAACACCAGTTAATATTATTTGAGGGAATTTTCTTTTCCCAGATTGATAATGAGTAATAATATCATTTTTATTTTTTACTTGAAACATAATATATATGTATCTTGAATTTTAGATTAGTACTGCTTTTGCTTGTAAATAAAGATCGATTAAATATAATACATAATTATAATTGTTTTCTTTAAAAATGTCATTAAGCTGTTTAACTAAATCCAGGTAATATATTAATATTAAGCAATGATTCAATACTTAATCAAAAGACTCATAATTGCCATACCAACTTTAGTAATTATTAGTATTATTATATTTACTATTTTAGCTGTAGCTCCTGGAGATCCCTTAAGTGAATTTGCTTCCAATCCATCGATTACAGCTGAGGTTAGAGAAAATATACGCAAATCTTTAGGATTAGATCGACCAATCTATATTCGTTATTTTAAGTGGTTAACTTCATTTATTAGGGGAGATATGGGTTACTCTTTTAATAGTAGAAGTCCCGTGTTTCAACTCATAACTCAAAGATTATTAACTACCTTTTGGGTAGTAGGAATTGCCTATGGAATTGGTTTGGCGATCGCTTTTCCTTTAGGAATTATTTCTGCTCTAAAAAGATATTCCGTGGTCGATAACATAATTACAACAATCGCTTTTCTTGGCTTTTCAATTCCGCCTTTTTTTATGGGCTTGCTGTTTATTATTATCTTTAGCGTCTGGTTGGGCTGGTTTCCTTTTATCTATAACAGCACTCTTCAAGTAAGGGATTGGCAGAGTTTTATCGCTCAAGTTCAACAGTCGATTATGCCGATCGGCGTACTAGCTTTGTATCATGCAGCAATTTTGATGCGCTTTATTCGTTCGGCAGTTTTAGACGAACTAAAGCAAGAATATGTTAAAACAGCTTTAGCTAAAGGATTGAGTAAATTCGATACTATTAAAAATCACGTCTTGCGTAATGCCATGATTCCCGTAGTTACTTTAATCGCTTTAGATATTCCTGCCATTTTTACGGGGGCGTTAGTCACCGAACAAGTATTCCGCGTGCCTGGAATTGGTGCTTTGTTAATCGATTCTATCTATCGCAGCGATACTCCTGTAGTTATGGCGATCGCTTTTATCTATGCAATTTTGATCGTCTTGTTTAATTTAATTGCCGATGTAGTTTATGCTGTCTTAGATCCGAGAGTTAAATATTAAAGGATAGCAATTCTGTTATCTAGACTACGGAGTTGTCATTGCACTAAAGTAAAGAGAGATAATAGCAAATATTAGAAAGGTTGAGAACTAACAGCTTGCTAGTTAGAGATTCGGCAATTCTAAGACACTTTATAAAAATAGATTATGGATTTAATAGCATTAGAAAGTCTCCTAGATAACACCTCTTTTGGGGTATTACTGGCGACTATGTTAATCTACTGGGCTGGGGCAGCTTTTCCTAATTTGCCTTATTTTGCCACTTTGGGAACTATTGGCATGGCAGTAGCCAATCTTAGTATGGCAACTTTGCTAGCTTCTCGTTGGTTGGAAGCTGGTTATTTTCCCCTCAGCAATCTCTACGAATCTTTATTCTTTTTGGCATGGGGAATTACGACAATGCACTTTATCGCCGAACGAATGAGTCGCAGTCGACTAGTAGGAGTAGTTACTAGCCCCGTAGCCATGGGAATTACTGCCTTTGCTGCCCTCAGTTTGCCCGCAGAAATGCAACAGTCTGCACCTTTAGTACCAGCCTTAAAATCTAACTGGCTAATGATGCACGTTAGCGTAATGATGCTCAGTTATTCTACTTTAATGGTGGGTAGCGCGATCGCCATTGGCTTTTTAATTATCACTCGCGGACAAAAAGTAGAACTGAAAGGGAGTTCTGTAGGCACGGGAAGTTTTCGCGATCGCGTCAAACAAAAAACTGTAACAAGTAACCCTGAAAATGCTTATGCCACTAAATATAACACTAGCAATACCGCAGTTCTAGAATTACCTCAAACAGAAACCGTAACTCTTTCTCCCGAACGTTTGAGTTTGGCAGATACTCTAGATAATATTAGCTATCGCGTCATTGGTTTGGGATTCCCTTTACTCACTATTGGCATCATTGCAGGGGGAGTTTGGGCTAACGAAGCTTGGGGTTCTTATTGGAGTTGGGATCCTAAAGAAACTTGGGCATTTATCACTTGGTTGGTATTCGCGGCATATCTCCACGCCAGAATTACTCGCGGTTGGCAAGGAAGAAAACCAGCTATCCTCGCCGCAGTTGGCTTTGTGGTTGTTTGGGTATGCTACCTAGGAGTTAACTTACTAGGTCAAGGTTTGCATTCCTATGGGTGGTTTTTATAATTTGCCACAAATAAATACTTGTGCAAAATTAATTTCATCGTTAGGATTGGGGAAAAGTCAAAGGGAAAGGGTTAAAGGAAATATAAAATGTTTAATTGATTCTGCTTAGGTACTTAATAAACGATTGAATTTTAAGCTGCTTTGAAATAATGCAGCTTTTTTATTTTCCAGAATTTAAAATCTCTTCCCATCTATTTAATTGGAAACGGTGAATCAAAATTTAATTATCGCAACAGCTTCTAAAGACGAGGACGAAACCATAGCACGGCATTTTTATCAACTGTGGTTGGACAACAATATAGATCCTGAAAATATTCAAGACAATTGGCAACAAGATACTCTTGATTTTATTACCTGCGCTCGCAATGAATTGTCCTTCCAAGCTTTTGTCGGCAAAGTAAATAATCAAATAGTTGCTTCCGTTAGCTGCCAATTATTTGCGGGTTTATATCCTTCCCCCTTCAAACCCAACTTTCGACAATACGGTTATATTTGGAATGTTTTTGTTGAGTCTGCTTATCGCCGACAGAAAATAGGCACGAAATTAACTGAAAGGGCAAGCGAATATTTGCGATCGCTGGGCTGTACCCATGCAATTCTTCATGCTTCTCCTTATGGCAAGCCAGTATATGAAAACTTGGGCTTTATTCCCAAAAATGAAATGATTTTAGCTCTTAAACCATAAACCAAAATTCATCCCTGTTTTATAGCCTTGCTAAACGAGAGATGAAACTTTCAAAATTCTTTGATAACTAATTTCCTAGCTCGCTCCACAATGTAGCTTGATGGGGAATAACAATCTCAGCATTATTAGTAGCTGGAGCTTTGGGCTGACTGAGAAAGGCACGAGTGATAGTATAGCCAACTACAAACATAGAAAAGGCTGCCAAAGTAAATCCTAAGGCTGTATCTATGCTAGATACATTTTCATTAGATACTTGCAATTTCATAGATGATAACCTCTGAACAATTACTCGATTGTTTACACTTTGATTATGTCCAGTATTTTGTAACAACAGCTACTTTTGCTGAAAAATTTAATATTTCTTCGCTTTCATTGAAATTAATTTACTAAATACAAAAACTAAGTATATTTACTATTAAATCTTTATTAACTCTTGTCATCCTATTAAAGATTGAGTGAAGCCACTGTTGACTAGAGCTTTTTAATGTCATAAAGGAATAGTCTGATTGTTAGCGGTTATTTTACTATCTCTAATTGATGACGCGCCCTAGTTATTAGCAACAATAAAACCATAATTATCCCCCAAATTCTCTTTCCAGATCGAGTTGCTTGGCTGTTATTACTCAAATACAAAGCATCTCATTTAAGTTAAGGAATAAATTATGTCTAGTTCTTCTCTCGAAATTCAAAACAACGAAAACTTAACCAATGATTCCAGTTCTAACGTCATTGTCGTCAACACTTTAGAAGATGAAAAGAATGGCAAAAATCGGGGCGCGGGATTATCTTTACGAGAAGCAATTGCGATCGCTAATAAAACCGAAGCAGCAGATTTAATTCTGTTCGATCGCAATCTAGCGGGCGGTACAATCGAGCTTTCGGAGGGTGAATTAAGAATTAAAGAATCGGTTACCATTAAAAACCTCACTGGAGAAAATATCGCGATCGATGCCAACGGTGCGGGTAGAGTTTTTAAAATTAATGACGGGAATCAAAATAACTCGATAGATGTCAATCTAGAAAACTTAGATATTACTGGAGGGGAAGTCAACAATAACGATCGCCAGTCCACTGGTGGGGGTATTTTAAATCGAGAAAATTTGACTATTTTGGGAGTCAATCTGGCTCGTAATAGTGCTAGCGAAGGTGGCGGTATTGATAATAAAGGAGTACTCAATGTCTATAATAGTCGCTTAGAAAGTAACGATGCTGAGTTTGGTGGTGCGATCGCCAATCAGGGAGTCGTCAATATCAGCCAAAGTTACATTAACGATAATGGTTTTACAGCGATCGCCAATCAGGGCAAGTTAGATATTATTCGCAGCGAAATCTATGATAACCAAGGCAATCGTGGGGGTGCGATCTTTAACAATGGGGAAGCCAATCTTTCTTATACCAGAGTCTATAATAATTCTGCTTTGGTCGAGGGAGGAGCTATTGTCAATGAGAATGGCAAGCTAACTGTGATTCACAGTGAAATTAACGATAACACTGCCCCAGGTGCAGGGGGTGGAATCTACAATACTTTGGGAGAATTAAACCTATCCTACAGTCGCGTTACTGGCAATACTAGCGATCGCGCTGGAGGGGGAATTTATAACTATAGAGCGATCGCCAATGTCGATAATAGTACGATTGCCGAAAATACTGCCCAATATATTAGCGGTTACTATTCAGGTAGAGTAGCAGGGGGTGGAATCGCGGTAATTTCCTCAACACTTAACTTAACCCAAAGCAATGTTAAGGATAACGAAGGGATATTTGGTGGAGGAATTTATTCTAACTCTGCCACAGTTAATATTGAGAATACTACGGTTAGTGGTAATTATGCTGGTTTTATTGGAGGAGGTTCGTATCACATCCAAACAGAACTAAATCTAACCGATAGCATTATTAGTGGCAATGAAGGCAGCTTCGCTTATGGAGGTATTGGTATCAGCCGATCGACGGCAAAGATCGATCGCACTACTATTAAAGACAATACTGCCATCAGTGTTGGGGGAATTAACGTTGGTACTTCTACCGCCAATATAACCAACAGTACTATTAGGGATAATACAGCTACAGAATTAAACGCGGGAGGAATTAGCGTTGGTAACGCCACTGCTAATATCAGTAATAGCACCATCAGTGGTAATACTGCCGATGACAATGGCGGTGGAATCTATAACAGCCTTTCCGCAGCTACCAATATTAGCAACAGCACCATCAGTGGTAATACTGCCACTAACGGAGGGGGGATTTATCAACGAGAACCTTTATATATTAGTTACGGCAATGGCTATAGTTATAGCGGTACTGTAAATCTCAATAGTACTATTGTAGCGGGCAATACCGACAATAACGATTTAGGTGGCGGAGATTTTATTAATAGCAACGGCAATAATTTAATTGGCAATGCCGAAGGTTTTACCGATTCTTTCAGGGAAGCAGAAGGGGATTTATTGGGCAGTGCAGACAATCCCCTCGAACCCAACTTAGGGGAATTACAAGACAATGGTGGTGTCACAGAAACCCAAGCATTACTAGAAGATAGTATTGCGATCGACGGGGGTAATAATAACCTTAGTTTATCTACAGATCAGCGAGGAGAAGGTTTCGATCGCACTAGTGGTGGCGCGACTGACATTGGTGCTTATGAAGTGCAAACTTCTAACAGTATTTCTGGCACTGATGGCATCGAAGATTTCTTTCTTATTACTGGTAGCATCACTATCTCTAATTTCCAACTTGGAGAAGACAAACTTGTTTTTGGTGACGATCTCGATTTCTACAATTTCGATACCAATTTTTCGGGCATACTCGATGGAGAAGATGAATGGATAACCATTGGCGATAGTAGTACCACCATTGCTCTCGACTCTCAAACGATTATTGTCGAAGGAATCA
>NZ_JBZNBU010000318.1:0-18419 GCF_058530065.1 Waterburya sp.
GTTACCCCAAGGGTGACCCAAAGTACCACCACCAAACTGCAAGCAAGAATCATCGCCGAAGATTTCAACTAGGGCGGGCATATGCCATACGTGGATACCACCAGAAGCAACAGGCATTACACCAGGAAGAGAAGCCCAGTCTTGGGTAAAGAAGTTACCGCGAGAACGATCTTCTTCTACATAATCTTCGCGCATTTGGTCTACAAAACCTAGAGTGATGTCGCGTTCTCCTTCAAGTTTACCCACAACAGTACCAGAGTGAAGGTGATCGCCACCAGATAGACGCAAACACTTAGCCAATACGCGGAAGTGAATACCGTGGTTTCTTTGACGGTCGATTACTGCGTGCATTGCACGGTGAATGTGTAACAAGACACCGTTGTCGCGACACCATCTTGCCAATGTAGTGTTAGCAGTGAAGCCACCAGTCAAGAAATCGTGCATAACGATGGGAGTACCGATTTCTTTAGCGAACTCAGCACGTTTCATCATTTCTTCACAAGTAGAAGCCGTAACGTTTAGGTAGTGACCTTTAACTTCGTTAGTTTCTGCTTGAGCTTTTTCAATTGCTTCTTGTACGAATAAGAAACGATCGCGCCAGCGCATGAAAGGTTGAGAGTTAATGTTTTCGTCGTCTTTGGTGAAGTCAAGACCGCCACGAAGACATTCGTAAACCGCACGACCATAGTTTTTCGCGGATAAACCTAATTTAGGCTTAATAGTACAACCCAATAGAGGACGACCGTACTTGTTCAATAAGTCTCTTTCTACAGTGATACCGTGTGGAGGTCCTTGGAAAGTTTTCAATAAAGCTACGGGGAAGCGAATGTCTTCTAAACGCAATGCCCGTAGAGCTTTGAAACCAAATACGTTACCGACCAAAGAAGTCAGGATGTTAGTTACAGATCCTTCTTCAAACAAGTCCATAGGATATGCGACAAAACAGAAATACTGATTGTCTTCACCAGGAACAGGTTCTACTTCATAACAACGACCTTTATAGCGATCGAGGTCAGTCAAACCATCAGTCCATACTGTTGTCCAAGTACCAGTAGATGATTCAGCAGCTACCGCAGCAGCACACTCTTCAGCAGGCACGCCAGGCTGAGGAGTCATGCGGAAACAAGCCAAAAGGTCTGTGTCCTTGGGAGTGTAGTCTGGGGTGTAATAAGTTAGGCGATAGTCTTGTACGCCAGCCTTAAATCCAGCACCTGTCTTAGTTGCCATTATCGGTCATTCCTCCATAAATAAAACGCTTAACTTTTACTTTCATTTAGAGTCATCAAATCTTCCAGACTCTACACCGTTAAAAAAAAATCAGTAGAAAGATATTTCGCGGTCTTTAAATAAAATTCGTTGCTCTATGTAGCTTTAAACAGCCACTTTTCTTCGCAATTTCTTATGTTTATAGAATAACATGAATGTTATTCTTTTCTAAGGTTTTTTATTCCAACTATGATTGGATTATTTTTTACGACAGATTAGTTTAACTAATGAGTATTAGAGCATATCATTACCTTGATTAAGAATTATTAATATTTTCTTTATTGTTTATACTTTGTCGTATTTTTAATTCACTTAAAAATTACTTTATGAGTAAATATGCTTATTTTTAATAATGCTCTTAAGTAGTTAATAATTTAACTTTAAAGCTCTATAAGCTTGTATTTTCAATAAAATAGAGATTTTTAACCAATCATAAAATAAAAAAAACGACACTCAAATTAATCAGTGTCGAGATCTAAAAAAATTGTACTATCGGTTAATAAAACTATTTTTAAAATTGTTAATTCAAATAAATAACCTTTTGAAGGGACTTTTTAGAAAATTTATTCCAATTTCTTAGCATCGGGATTCAAATCCTTATTATTGGGAAATAAAGTTACTAAAAGCTGATTGATATAAACCTGACCTACTACTGGATCTTTTGGTTTTTTATTTTCGGTTTCAATTGTATTTTCTTCTACAGAAGCTTGAGTAGGATTACTTTCTAAATTTGAAGTTTCTACTTTTGAAGGAGTAGCTTGGAAACCAGTATTTTGAACGTTATTCTGAAAACTACTACTATCAAATTTTCCATTTTTAGAACCAAAATTTGTTTGAGATTCAACAACCTCTTCTTGAGTATTTTGCCTGTCTGCTTGGGGTTGTGGTTCAATTTTTAGCTTGCGAGAATTATCTCCCAAAACAGAACCTGGATCGATAACTGTCATTGGTTCGATATTTACTTGAAAAATAGTAACCGCAGTTCCAATACAAGCATTATTACCAACTTTGCAAGTACCAATAATTAAAACCCCAGAACCCAAAATAGCACCACTCTCTATTTCGACAGAACCCTGACTGGCATTAACAATTACTCCCATACCAATGCAAACATCAGCACCGATGATAATACGACAATTAGGAGCAGCTTGCAGAATAACTCCTGGAGCTAAAGACGCGGTGGGATGGATTTCTACGTCACCACTAATACGTATATCTTTATTTAAAACAGGTTGCGGGGGTGGTAGATAAATCATTGAGAATTTTATGAAAATTATGGGCGCGGGAAAGGCTATTGCCACCTAGCTGAAAGCATGGAGAAAATAACCATTCCTTTGTCCTCTAGGGATAAACGCAACCTCTAATCGGCATTATGGTCGTTGAATAATTGTTTCTGCGACTCTTTTCTTGGCTTTGGGATCGATGCCAATCATGCGAACGTATTCGCCAGAGTGTTCTGCCAAACACGCTTCTAAAGCAGCTACTACATCAGATTCATGACGACTGTTGATGGGAGAACAGCTATTCCAGGATTTAGTTCTAAAACGACGTTTGTTGGCGTGTTCCGTACCAATTTTGAACCCAGCCGAAAGCAGAGAACGCAATTCCTGAAGAACCTCTGGATCTAATTTATGGTTGCCATAACCATTACCACTACCATAACCATTACTGCCACTATTGCTGCTATAACTGTTACTACTGGTGCTATAGCTAGAACCATTAGAGCTAGAAGAAGCTACAGGAGAATCCTCTGGACGTTGGATGATAACTTCAGAAACTCGACGTTTGGCTTGAGTATCGATACCTAACATTCTCACGTATTCGCCAGAATGCTCTACCAGACAAGCTTCTAAGGCAGCTACTACATCAGACTCGCGAGTGCTTTCAATGGGAGAGCAACTTTGCCAAGATTTAGTTCTGAAACGACGTTTGTTAGCGTGTTCTGTACCGATCTTAAAGCCCGCAGCCAAAAGAGAGCGAATTTCTTGAATTATCTTAGAACCCAATCTTCCGCCACCACCATTACTACTGTAGCTAGAATTACTACCATTACTGTAGGAATTAGAAGAACTAGAAGAAGACTGTATGGGAGCTTCTCCTGGACGACTAACAATAATTTCAGCTACTCTTCTTTTAGCGTTGGCATCTACACCAATTACGCGAATGTATTCATTAGGGTATTCGGAGATAGCTTGTTCGATCGCTTGGAATACCTTGCTGCCACTTACTTGTTTTAACGTAAGCCAAGATTTAGTTCTAAAACGACGCTTGTTGGCACGCTCGATACCAATGTTGCAGCCTTGAGCGACTAAACTATCTATTTGTTGAGCGATGCTACTATCCAAGTTTCCGTTGGAGCGGTTGCTATAGCCAGAACGATTTCTACCATTGCGGCTTCTACCATTGTTGTGAGTGTTGACTGTTTTAACAGTTCCTTCTCCTGGGGTGTCTCCAGGGCGTTGGATAACTACTTCAGCTACTCTTCTTTTTGCTCTGGGGTCAACTCCAATCAGCCTGACGTATTCTCCACTATATTCATGAAGTGCAGACTCCAATTGAGCGACAATTTGGCTTTCTTTCTTGCTGTTAATTTGACTGCCTGTAAGCCAAGATTTGGTTCTAAAACGTCTTTGGTTAGCGTGTTCGGTGCTGATGATACAGCCTTGCGCCAACAGCGATCGCACTTGGGTTCTAATATCTGAACTTAAACTCATATTCCCTACTGAATTTATATAATCATTCTCATTATTGACATCCGAAGTCAGATTTCCATCTACCTCTTCTAGTTCGGGGATTTCATAGGCTTGGGGGTTAACGCAAGCATCATCATCAGCACAACGATAGCCAGCTAAAAGAGCTTCATTAATCTCCACAACATGATGGGCAAAAGAGCGATCGCTATCGATCACATTGGGCAAACGTTCCGCTTGTTGCTGGTTAACAATTACCGCTCCCGAAGGGACGTATTTTCCTGGAGGAATTTCTACATCTTGTATTAGAGCGTGCATCATTACAATGCAACCATCTCCTACTTTGGCATTAAACACCGTAGAACGGAAACCAATAAAACATTCGTCGCCGACATAGGCTGGACCGTGAATCAGTGCCATATGAGTAATACAAGTATTCTTACCAATCCAGACAGAATACTCATTACCATCATCGCCTACCACTCGACCTTTTTCTAGACCGTGAATGACGACTCCATCTTGAATGTTAGTGCTGTCTCCTATATGAAAAGGCGTACCCTCATCGGCTCTAATCGAACTACCTGGAGCAACAAACACATTTGCTCCGACCCTTACGTCCCCAATCAATCTAGAAAAAGAGTGCACATAAGCACTATCATCTACTTGTGGCGCTCGCAAGTCCTTCGACCAGGGAGTTGGGGGAGCCGCTTTAGTGCGGACTACCATTATTTTTCTTCCTCCTAAATTATCTCAACCATCTGCGCGACCAATCAATCGGGCAATGTTCTGGGACTTTGACTTAATATCTCTGGCTTTGTTGGCTTTATAACAAACGTTCTGCTTCTTTCTTGCTATATAGAGCATTTCGCTCTACATTGACCGTATCAATAATGCCCACTACTGTGGCATCCAAAGGTCTGGATTCCTGACCTGCTTCAACCCGTGCTGCACTACCTCGGCTAACCAAAACCCACTCACTTACCCCAGCACCAATCAGGTCTCCTGCCACTTCATACTTAGGCAAAAGCTGTCCTTCTTCATTAATATATTGAACTAAAAGCAGCTTGATTCCTCTCATGCTAGGGACTTTGTGAGTACTAACTACTGTCCCGCGAACTTGGGCTATTTGCATACCACGTTGCCTAATTTAAAATTATGGTCTTCTTAGAGGACGAGGATTAACGCTCTCGCGGAATTGTTCTACAGCTTCGGTGTAACGAATGGGCAGAACATATTCTAAGTTTTCGTGAGGACGAGCGATGATATGAGTAGAAAGAACTTGACCGCCATTGACTCGACTGACGTTTTCCGTACCAGCAGCAACGGAGGCTTGTACTTCAGATACATCGCCGCGAACGATTACAGTTACGCGACCAGTACCAATTTTCTCGTAGCCTACTAAGGTTACGCGGGCTGCTTTTACCATGGCATCTGCTGCTTCTACTACCGCAGGAAAACCGAGGGTTTCAATCATTCCGACTGCAATTGACATATTTTTACTCCTGAATTGTTGATTGAGATCTGTTACGTATAATTTCTTTCTTCAAAAATTATTAATAAGTGCGGAATTGTTCGACTTCTTCGGTATAACGAATGGGAAGAACATACTCTAAGTTTTCATGAGGACGAGCAATAATATGAGTAGAAAGAACTTGACCGCCATTTACTCTGGTTACACTTTCCGTACCAGCAGCAACAGAAGCTTGTACCTCAGATACATCACCGCGAACGATTACAGTTACGCGACCAGTACCAATTTTCTCGTAGCCTACTAGGGTTACGCGGGCTGCTTTCACCATGGCATCTGCTGCTTCTACTACCGCAGGAAAACCAAGGGTTTCAATCATTCCGACTGCAATTGACATATTTTTACTCCTTTATAATCAGCACGAGTGCTAATTATATTTAATTAATTAACTGTTGTTTGATTTTGAGACTTAAAGCCTATTTGTCGAATCGATAAACGGCTAATCAAAGCGCGACTATATACCTTTTACAGATAAGAAGTCCATTTTGCTTGTTTAGGTACAACAGACCCAGGTTAAACTAGTTAACCTAGTTACTGTAGTTTTGTTTGTTCGCTCGAAAAAACGCGATCGCATTTTTGAGAATGGTTCAGGCTCTTGTTAAATTATGAGTTCTCTTAATTCTTGCCAGAATTGAGTTTGACGACAAAACTAACTGTCGCCATCAATAACATGGCTAAAAAAATTCTGGCACTTGCTAATTTACCATCCATTATCAAGCATAAATAACCTTGAGTCCTTTGACAACATAAAATATGATTATATTTTTTAATTTGATTGTTAATCAGAATTAATACCTGTTATTTTTAACTTGCTTTTTATCGGCAATCCTAATGTAGTCAATCAAGGTTATGAACATTGTTAACATTTCGCTCTATTTCACTGTTGCCGTTGATGTTTGGATAATCCATCCCAACTAATGATCTTTGCTCCTGTATTTTAAGATTAATTACTCGGAAAAATTCCCAACATTGTTTTTAATATTTCTTCCATGCACATAACCGATTTTAAATCTATATTTCTGTAAAATACAATTGTATTTAAAATATTAATTTAGATCTTGTATTTGAAGAAAAAACTGTCTTCAAAAACAATAGACATAAATGTGAATTGTAGTCAAAGTATATTTAATTTTATTTAACAATTATCCGAATGCAATTTCAAAATAATTTAACTGGATAAGTTATAAATGAATTGAATCTAGAAAAAACTAACTAAAAAATGCACGGCAATCGCTGATAAAATGGGGTTTTAATCAAAAGACAAATAACAATTAGCTGGACTATCAAAAATTTTGACAAGTTCCTATGACTAATTAACTGCTAAATATACAAATTGGTGTTGTAATTTCCCAAACAGTTTTGATGACTGACTTTTTAGTAAACTATTCTTGGATTGTACCTATATATAGCTTAGTAGGTGCTTTAGTAACCTTACCTTGGTCTTTAGGTATTATTCGCCAAACAGGGCCTCGCCCCGCAGCTTACATTAATATTTTAATGACTGTGGTGGCATTTATTCATGGCTCGATTATCTTCAATCTAGTCTGGACTAGACCAACCCAACAATTCGTTTTTCATTGGTTACAAGTAGCAGATTTAGACCTTACTCTTTCTATCGAATTATCTCCCGTTAGTTTTGGTGCAGTGGAGTTAGTTACTGGCATTAGTTTGCTCGTACAAATTTATGCTTTAGGCTATATGGAAAAAGACTGGTCTCTGGCTCGCTTTTTTGCCCTGATGGGATTTTTTGAAGCTGCTTTAGTCGGATTGGCTTTAAGCGATTCTTTACTTTTAAGCTATTGTCTTCTGGAAGCTTTAACCCTTTCTACCTATCTCTTAGTTGGCTTTTGGTACGCTCAACCTCTAGTAGTGACCGCAGCTAGAGATGCTTTCCTGACTAAAAGGGTGGGAGATATCGCTCTCTTGATGGGTATTGTAGCTCTTTCCACTTATGGAGAAGGGTTAAATTTTTCTCAACTTGAAAGCTGGGTAGAAGTACACGAACTAGAGCCTAGAGTAGCTGCCTTGTTGGGTTTAGCGTTAATTGCTGGGCCAATTGGAAAATGCGCTCAATTTCCTCTCAATCTTTGGCTAGATGAAGCAATGGAAGGACCTAATCCTGCGGGAATTATGCGTAACTCAATTGTAGTTTCGGCGGGAGCTTATGTCTTAATCAAATTAGAACCAGCGACGACTCTTTCTCCTGTTTCTGCCGATGCCTTAATCGTTATAGGTGCAATCACAGCTATTGGTACTTCGTTGATGGCGATCGCTCAAATCGATATTAAACGGGCTTTGTCTCATTCTACTAGTGCTTATATGGGATTGGTCTTTATTGCCGTAGGTCTCAGGCAAGTAGATATAGCTTTTTTGTTGTTGTTTGCTCATGCTATTGCCAAAGCTTTACTGTTTATGAGTGCTGGCTCGGTAATCTTAGCAACTAACAATCAAAACGTTAGTGAAATGGGTGGTTTGTGGTCGAGAATGCCTGCGACTAGTTTATCTTTTGTAATTGGCTCGGCAGGATTATTATCTTTTACACCATTGGGGATCTTTTGGACTTATCAGCGATGGTTTAATGGTACTTGGGATGTAGATTGGTGGCTGCTGGCAATTGTAATGTTTGTTAATGTTTTTTCGGCGATCAATTTAACTAGATTATTTAGAGTAATCTTTTTAGGTAAACCCCAAATCAAAACTCGTCGTGCTCCCGAAGCTCCTTGGCAAATGTCCGTGCCGATGGTGGCGATGATTATTGTTACCATAATTGCTGCTTCTGCCCCTTTGCAGTGGTCTTTATGGCTGAGTCCCAACCGACCTCTAGCTTTGCCCGAGCCAGAATTAATTGTTCGGTATGCTTTACCTTTATTAGTCGGATCTGGTGTCGTTGGCTGTCTGGTAGGCTTTACAATTCCTGTGGGTCGAGCTTGGTCGAGATCTAGCAATTTTGCCTTTCGTTTCGTGCAAGATTTATTAGCTTACGACTTTTATGTGGAAAAGCTATATGAAGTTACGGTTATTGCTGTAGTGTCTAATTTGGCGAAACTTACTTCTTGGGTAGATCGTTACATTATTGATGGTGCGGTCAATTTGGTAAGTTTGGCGACAATCTTTAGTAGCAATGCCCTCAAATATAACACCACTGGACAGTCTCAGTTTTATATCGCCACCATCGTAATTGGTGTGGGTATCTTGCTGTGGTCGATGCTCAACGGTCAATGGTCGATAGTGACAAATTATTGGTCTTCTGTGATGTAGTTGTTAGTTGTTAGTTTTTAGTTCTTAGTTTTATTTACTACCTACCACCTACTACCTCAATCCCTAATCCCTAGTCCCCACCCAAAATATCCAATTAAATCTGCACGACTACTTAAATTCATCATGCTCAGTGCCTTAATTATTATTCCCCTAATGAGTGCTGCTATTATTGGCTTGACATCATTAACGGAAAAAAACTCCCGCAATTTTTCTCTAGTAACGGCAGCAATTATTTTAGCTATCAATTTAGTTGTTTGTTGGCAATTTGATTTTCAACAGGAAGGAGTTCAATTTTCTCAAAATATAGCTTGGATTGAATGGATTGGTTTAAACTATCACGTCGCTATAGACGGTCTTTCTTTTCCTTTAGTGTTGCTCAATAGTCTTTTGACATTAATTGCTATTTTAGCCACTAGCCCGACTATAGAAAGACCCAGACTCTACTATGCAATGTTATTTTTGCTGAATGCTGGTGCGGTGGGGGCATTCTTAGCTCAAGATTTATTACTCTTTTTCTTGTTCTACGAATTAGAAATAGTTCCCCTATACTTCTTGATTGCCATTTGGGGTGGTCAGAGGAGAGGCTATGCAGCAATGAAATTCTTGCTTTATACTGCTCTTTCGGGAATTTTAGTTCTGGCATCTTTTCTCGGTTTAGTTTGGGTGACGGGAGAAAGTACCTTTGACTATGAAATCTTGCGATCGCATACTCTTTCTTTGACCAGTCAGTTGTGGTTGCTCGCCCCTCTACTAGTGGGTGTATTTATTAAAATTCCGATCTTTCCCTTTCATACTTGGTTGCCCGACGCTCACGTCCAGGCTTCAACCCCCATATCGGTATTGCTAGCTGGGGTATTATTAAAACTCGGTACTTATGCCTTGTTACGTTTTGCGGTGGGTATGTTTCTCGATGGCTGGGTTTATCTTGCTCCCTGGATGTCGATCTTAGCTGGAATTAGCGCGCTTTATGGAGCTTCCTGCGCGATCGCTCAAAAGGATATGAAAAAAGTGGTGGCATACTCTTCTATTGCCCACATGGCTTATATTCTGCTAGCTGCCAGTGCTACTACTAGGTTGAGCATGACTGCTGCGGTATTTCAAATGGTCAGTCACGGTCTTATTTCCGCCTTTCTATTCTTGTTGGTAGGGATGGTTTACCAGAAAACTGGCTCGCGAGATGTAGATTACTTGAGGGGTTTGCTCAATCCCGAAAGAGGTTTGCCCGTGACAGGAGGCATGATGATTTTGGGCGTGATGGCAAGTTCTGGTTTACCTGGAATGGTAGGTTTTATTTCCGAATTTTTGGTGTTTAGAGCTAGTTTTGCTATTTTTCCCGTCCCCACTCTATTATGTTTGGTGGGAACTGGTTTGACAGCGGTTTATTTCTTATTAGTCATCAATAAAGTATTTTTTGGTCGTTTGACAGAAAGCCTGACCCAGATTCCCCCAGTACTATGGAAAGAACACGCTCCTGCATTTGTACTGTTACTACTGATTATTGCTTTTGGCCTCAAGCCAGATTGGGTAACCCATTGGAGTGAAGTACAAGCGATTGCTCTTTTGACTGGTAGCTAAATTTTAAATATTGAACGAGTAAATAATCAACTGGACGCAAAATCATGGTTACTATTCCCGTTAAATCTTCCAAATCATCCCTCATTGAGGAGTATATTGCCAGACTAGAAACAGGGAATGCTTTACTAGACGATTCTCCTCAAAATCTGGTAGAAGTAGTCGGCATTCTCAAAAGCTATGGCGTGGTACTAGATGCCTATTCCGTCAATCTTTGCTACATTGCCAATACTCAGTTTTTAAAACTATTTCCTTTTTTTAAATACTTTAATGGAGATGTAAGTACTCAAAAGGTAGCTAAGTTCATTTGGCACGATCGCATTAATTATGAATATGCTGAATATTGCATGAAAACAATGTTTTGGCATGGCGGTGGCGGTTTGGATGCCTACTTAGATACTCCCGAATTTGCAGCGGAAACTGAAAAATTAATTCAGGCTTATTACAAGTACAATCCCTTGATGATCTTGCTGCACAAAGCTTTCCCCGACTTTTTACCCGAACAAATGCGTCAAATGGCATACTATAGCGGACTGGGACAGTTTTGGCGAGTGATGAGCGATATTTTTATCAATCTTGCCGATAGTTACAATCGCGGGGAAATTAAGTGCATTCCCGATGTAGTGCAATTTATTCTTGATGGTTTAGTCGCCGATGCAGCTAGACCGATTACTTATACCGTTAAAGTAGGTCAAGAAAAATTTAACATTATTCCCGAATCTGCTGGTTTAACTTTTCTGACCGATACAGCCGTACCCTATGTAGAAGCCATCTTTTTTAGGGGGACTCCCTTTACAGGAACGGTTTCTTACAACGCTCAAGCTTATGAAATTCCTTACGATCCTGGAATGTTTAACTACGGAGCATTATTTGCCGATCCTTTGCCTATTGGTGGAGCGGGAATTCCTCCTACTCTTTTGATGCAAGATATGCGTCATTTTTTACCCGACTATTTGAGCGAGCTTTATCAAACCAATAGTATCCGAGGAGAAGGGGATCTTAAAATTAAAATCTGCGAGAGCTTTCAAAAATCTATGTTTTGCGTCACTACTGCTGCTATTAAAGGGCTTGCTCCCCATGCTTTAGATACTCAAGAACCCGAAGAGCAAGCTGCTAACCGTAAATATCTCCAGGGTTGGTTAAGTCGAATCTTAGAATCTCAAGTTACCAAGGTCAACGGCAAAACAACTGTTGTCTAAATAATTTGCTAGCTTGGTCTATGCAGAATTACCAAAGTTACATTATATTTGTGGATGTGAAATGTAAATTTTTCGGCAATACCATAGGAAACATGAGATAATTTGACCTTAGCTGTTTATTAAAAAAATCTTAAGAAGTTAATCAAAAAAAACATTTTTTATAGTATCAGCAATTTTCAGTAAACAAAAAAATATAATTCCAATCAATGATCAAGACAGCGTGGGTATTTCCAGGACAAGGTTCTCAAATAGCGGGTATGGGAGTAGATTTGCAAGATATTCCCCTTGCCAAAGCTAGATTTGAAACTGCGGAAAAAATACTAGGTTGGTCTGTATTAGACATTTGCCAGAAAGATGAAACTACCTTGGCTCGTACTCTCTATACTCAACCAGCCCTATATGTTATCGAATCAATTTTGGTAGACCTATTAGCAGAAAGAGGCAGTTTGCCCGACCTAGTAGCAGGTCATAGCCTAGGAGAATACGTAGCTCTCTATGCAGCCCAAGTATTTGATTTTGAATCGGGACTGAAATTGGTTCAAAAGCGAGCAGAATTGATGGATAGTGCTGCTGGAGGAAAAATGGCAGCATTAATGAAATTCGATCGCCAGAAATTGACAGAAGTGTTAGCCAAAACCGATAACGCAGTCTTAGCTAATGACAATAGCCAAGCACAAGTAGTTATTTCTGGTACTCCTGAAGGGGTAGATGAGGTTATTAGTAATATCAAAGCCAAACGGGTAGTGATGCTTAACGTTTCTGGAGCATTTCACTCTCCTTTGATGCAACAGGCATCGGAGCAATTTATGAGCGTCTTAGAAAAAGTAGAATTTAAGGATGCAACAGTTCCAGTTTTATCTAATGTAGAACCTACTGCTACAACCGATCGCATCCAGCTGAAACAAAGATTGGCACAACAAATGACTGGTTCGGTACGTTGGCGCGAAATAATGTTGCAATTGTCGGCACTAAAAGTTACTAACGTCGTAGAAGTAGGCCCTGGAAAGGCATTATGCGGTTTGATTAAAAGAACCTGTCGCGAAATCGAGTTAGAGACTTTGGGTACGTTAGAACAATTAAATGCCAAAACTTTAGTATTAACATCTTAACTGGAAACCACAATCAAGCGATCGGCGATCGCTTTAGTTACTTCTACCCCACAAAGCTAGTCCGCCTCCTCTTCCTCTGGCAGCAATTAAACTATCTTGAATTAAAAAATAGTTGAAAAAGGCTTGTTGCTTAATTTTAGTTGTATAAAATTCTTCTTCTTTAACTTTGCCATTTTTCAGATAACCATCGTAAAGTTTTAAGCCCAAAAGCTTAATTGTCATCTTAGTAAAATCAAAAGCCAAGATATTATTAGTTTTACCAACCAACTTAACTGGTCCAGATAAAGATAAATTTATTCCACCCAAAATAACTGAGTTTTTCACTTGACCGCGATTGAGATTAGATTGAGAATTTGCTTGATAACTAAGCTGGATTTTAACTAGCTGGGGTATATATTTCCCCGCACCTAGAACGATTCCTGCCCTGGCTCTAGATTTTTTTGTTCCAGTAATAAATCTTAAATTCCAACAACCAACTAGACTGGAAATACTATAACTGGCATTTTCTTTCTTGGCTGATTTTTCCAGATCTAGTAAAATTTCTACGATCTCTGATGGGTTGGGTAATCGAGCGCGATCGCTTTGTAAACTTACCGCACATTCTAGTAAAGATAATTTTTCTAAGGACATCAATTATATATTTTTAGATTATTCTTATAGACTCGATTTAGTTGATTATTAGCTGACAGAAATTTCGGAAAATAATCGATTGGGAAACTGTCTCAAATTAAAAACATAACTATAGATAATTATCTTTAACTACCAAAGAAAAGTTAAAAATTGTGGAAAACTTATTTTCATTTGCCAAAAAAATCTTCAAACTACAAAAATAATTTTCTATTCACAAATAGACTCGATTTTGCTATTCACAATACACCAAAATCAACTAAAGATACGTACAATAGGATTCCCGTCTCTTGCTTCTAAGAGACAGTCCAAATTGAACAGTATGTATGAATAAATTATATAAATGTATATTTAATTAAATGTAACAATTTTCAAGATTGGACAAATCTGTTTAACTTAACTCCATAATTATTTAAAAAATCTATCCATAGCTCTGCTCTCAATTACAGTTTATTATGTCTTTAGCTACAAAATTTCTTGGCTTACTGGGTCTCAAAAAAAAAGAAAAACATCCCTACTGGTTAAAAATAACCACCAAAGTACCCCAGTGTACTTATTATTTTGGCCCTTTTGATAACCCTATAGAAGCAAAAGGTTCTCAGGCAGGCTATATAGAAGACTTAATGGCAGCAGAAGCTTTAGGGATTCATGTTGAGCTAGAACAATGTCCTCAGCCTCCTGAATTAACTATCTGCGAAGCAGAATTATTTTGATCGGGAAAGGATTTTAAGGGTTATTGGGGTAAAGATCCACATAACCGTCTTCCGAAACAATCAAAGCCAAACAATTGACATTGCGGTTTCTTTCTCCATCCACATAACGAATTGCAGAGTTGTATCGCGCCCCTCTGGAGGGGTTGCCATTTTTAGTAATTTTGCCATCGAGAATGACACCAAAAGAATAGATTATGCCCTTGGGAGAGATTAAAATCGCACCATCAATACTAGAAACATGAGAGATAATTTCTTTGGTAATTGTTACGGGGTCGATCGCAATACACTGAGAGGCGAGTCTGGCAGTTTCTGGTTGAGCTTCGGGAGTAATAACTAGCATTGTCCCGTGACGTTGTTTTACTGCTGCTTCTACGGCGGTAATCAATCTTTTAGCTGTGAGATTATCGATTTGAAACAGTTGGCAAATACGATGGTAAAACAATTGCCTGTCAAAACGCGGTCTGGGCAATCTTGGTTGTCGGTATTTGACTCTGAGCATAATGTTGTTGGCATGAACCAATTCCCAAGTGTGGTGTTCGGAAAATCGGATTTCAAATAAATTTTCTAAACTCGGTTGATAGGTATCGAGGGGAATGCCCAAACCCCAAACAGTTTCGATATCGCAAAGTAAAGCCATCTGATTGCCAGAAACTTCCAATAGTTTTCTAATCCCACGATAGTTATAGACATCGACAGGATTTTTTAATTTAACCTTGGCTAAAATATCGGGATGATTGGTTTGACAGATAATCAGTCTTCCTTGACTGGCTGCCCCTTCATAACGCTCTGCAGCAATGGCGTTGGCAAAAGATAGTAAATCTATTTTATTGATCTTATTAATATGTAACTCGATCGACCCGAGCAAACTAGAAGCAGCATCTTCAATCACTCGCTCGCTATTAGCTAAAGATGTAGTATTCCCTTCCGATGGTTTTTGTAGTTCTAATTCGCTTTCTTTCAAGACACGGTAAACTATTGCTTCTAAAAAACAGCGATCTATTCTGCGCTTGGGCTGAGATAAAATTTCGTGTTCTTGTTTGGTAAGTTGATATTGGCGATCGAAGCTATTTCGGTCTAGTTGAATAACTGTAACAATCCAATATTGATTTTTGGGGATGGGGAAGCTACAAAAAGAAGTTTGTCTTTTAACTCGCTCGCCATGGTTGAGGAGCGACTGAAGGGCATTGCGTAATGCTTTGGGGTACAAAGATTCTCTATGGGCGCGATTTAGATGAGGGGCATTCATAAAGAATAATTGTTCTGGATCGCCCTTGAAATTTTCTTCTGCTTGCTGAAAAACCTGTTGGAATTCACTTCCTGTAAAACCGCAGTGTTCGGGATGGAGCAGAATTTTATCCTTTTGGGTGCTAGATAAGGGAATAGCGATCGCAAATATATTGCAGTCAAGGGACAATTCTAAAGTTTGAAAGATATTTTCCAGAAGATTTGTAACTGCATTAATAAAAGTATCTTGCCATTGCCAGATAAACATCGACAGGGATTTTTGACTTATTTGGTTAAAGTTTGGATAATTTGACGAATTGTGGATTCTTGTTCTTCAATACTTTTAGTCAGTTGAAATTGAATTAAAGCCCTTTGTAAATTATGTTGGGGGCGATCGACTGCAAAATAAACATTCTCTGATAAATAATCGGTAAAAAATCGCAATCCCAATTCAAAAGCCAGCAAACGAATCGAATCATAAATATATTCCCAGTCGCAATCTGTCAAAAAATCTTGGGCGACAGATAAATATCCTGCTAAAATCGATTCTGCTAGTTCGGTATCAAAAGAAACTCGTTCCCATTCCTGGGTTTCCTCCCCCAGACGATTGCAACCCGATCGCAAACAATCACCAATGTCGTAATGAATTAAACCAGGTTTGACCGTATCTAAATCGACCATTGCTACAGCCTGTTTGGAGTCGCGATCGATAATAATATTATTAATTTTCGGATCGCCATGAATAGTTCGGAGTTGAAGTTTTCCTGCTGCTTTAGCTGATTCTAGAATATAAGGCAGCTTGGGGCGATCGCTAATAAATTTAAGGCAATAATCTACTTCAGGAGAGTGGGGCAGTTTTCGCTCTTGAATAACTGCTTGATAGTGTTTTAGGTATCCAGGGGTAATATGAAAACCTTCTAAAGTATCGGCTAACTTATTTAAAGGCAGATCGTTAACTACATTATGAAACATACCCAAACAATAGCCAATTTCTCTTCCATGGTGCAAATCTTGAATAGTGTCAAAAGATTGGGAATTATCGATAAAACTGATAGCACGCCAAAAAGAGTTGTCTTCTGATATCCAACAATTTTTCTGTTGAGAAGTAGATAAAACTTGAGGAATTTGCCAGCGTCTGCCACCTAAATCGATTTGTTTGAGTTTTTGAGTAACATAGTCTGACAATACGCACATATTGTTCATAACCAATTCTGGCTGACAAAATACGCTGGTATTGATGCGTTGCAGAATAAAAGCAGGATTAGTATCTTGAATAACTAAAAAAGTATTGTTGATATTACCATTACCATATTGCTTGATTCCAGTAATTTTGTTCTTTGATGAGAATTTACTGGCGATCGCGATTAAGTTAAGCTGGGTATTATTGATGTTTTCAAAATTGCTTGCCATATCCTCCTAAATTTTCTCGACAGTTCCCCATTTTAAGCCATTACTACTCACCGACAAGATATCCGATCTGAAATAAACTAGAAATTAAATTCCGTGACTCTTACCAATTACCCAATGACGACGGAAAAAACGAGAGAGGGAAGATTCTTCTAAAGAAAGATAAATTGGTCTACCGTGAGGACAAGTACGAGGATTACGGGTAGCTTGCCAAAGATCGAGTAAATTTTGCATTTGAGTTAAATCCAAAACCGTACCGTTGCGAATTGCACTGCGACAGGCAGTAGCTACTTGAGCGGATTGCAGATCTCCACCCCAACTTAATTCGATTAAGGCTTCTTGGCAATCGTCTCTTTCTGCTAGGGCTTTAGGTGCATTGCGGATCGCCCAAATATTTTCGCCAAATAATTCGATATCAATTTTGAGCCTTTGTAACTGTTCTATTTGTCTTGGTCGAAGATATTCCAGGGTAATTGGGGTTGTGAGATGAACTAATTCCCAACAATCTTGTAATTGTTCGTATAATACTCGCTCGTGGGCGATATGTTGCTCGACTAGCCAGACTCCAGAAGGATGTTCGGCAACTATATAGGTTTGATTAACTTGAGCGACTGCTTTGAGTTTTAGAGGATTAATCTCTTGTTGGGAAAAAGAATTATCAGATAGGTTTTCTGCCAAATCCCGATCGATTTGATATTTTCCCGACGCTTCCGCAACTCGTAATATTTTTTTGATACGACTATCGCCCACTTCATCGGGAAGATGATTGTTATTTAGTTTTAAAGCTTTATCGATCGCTTTACTAACTGTTTCTTGCCAATAGGGTAAAGAATGAAGATAGATCTCCGTTTTGGCGGGATGGCGATTCCAATCAATTTGACTGGGACAAGTGTGGAGGTGTAAAAAACAGACGGGATAGCGATCGCGGGGTAGAGTTCTTGCCATACTATTTAAAATAGTCTGTTCTAGTTCGGGCGATCGCACTAAACGATTGTTGACCGATACCTTAACCCAATCTGCGCGATGGCGATGACAGCGATCTGGCAAACCCATAATTAATTCGATCGCCGAGGTTGTCATATCTTCTCTGTCTGAGGGGGTAGGAATTTCTTCTCGAATATATTCAAAGTCGCTGCTGTTAACTTTCCTGAGAAACTGGGGTATTACTTCTCTAGCAGTTGTCCCAGGACTAATATTAAACCAAGAGCTATTATTTTGTTCGATTTTCCAAGTAACTTGAGGGTGACACAGGGCTATCTGGTGAATTAGTTTTTGAATTGCTTTCAACTGCTGGGGAAAAGGGGGCAAACCACGACGACGCACGGGGATTTTACCGAATAAATTAGACACGGTAACAACAGTTCCAGGGGCAATAGCCACTGCCGATTCTTCAATGACTTTTCCTTCTCGATAAACTACTTTCCAGCCGATAGGTTCGGATTTATCTTTAGTACGGCTACAAATAGCCAAATCTGCCACTTGCAAAATACTGTGCAAAGCTTCCCCTCGAAAACCCAAACTAGTAATATGCCATAAATCCTGGCGAGTACGAATCTTACTGGTGCTGTGGGGTTGAATGCAAACTCGAAGATCCTCTAAGGACATTCCCCTACCATTATCCCTAACTCTCACTTGCCACGACTCTGGATCTAAAGCGATCGCAATCCTGGTAGCTCCCGCATCCAAAGCATTTTCGACTAATTCTCTTACTACTGCTGCCAAAGAATCAATGACCTCTCCCGCAGCAATGAGGTCGATCACCTCGTCTGGTAGAGTTTGAATTTCTGACGGCATATATTCCCGCTTTGTTTGGCTAAATGGTACTA
>NZ_JBZNBU010000319.1:0-15742 GCF_058530065.1 Waterburya sp.
CTTTGCAGTACTCGATCTAATTTGGTTAATAATTCTTGCCCGTCTTGGCGATTGAAACTTACTAAAGTAGATTCTAATAAAGAGAACGCTTGGCACAATTTTCCTTCTCTAGTTAATTGTTTGACTCTGGCGCAATTTTGTTCGTATTCTTGTTGTTTGACAATACCTGCTTGGCATTGAACTATAGCAGTATTTAATTCTTCCGTAATAAAAAGCTGTTGAGCTTTAACTAATTCTACTAATTCTCTGTCAAAGAAACCTTGGCGATTATAATTTCGAGCCACAACTAACAATTGTTTAAAGCGATCGCAATTATTAATTCTTTGCTGACATCTTGCTCTAGCTTGGATAACAATAGAATGAGGCAGCAACTTATAACATTGATTATAAATTGCTAATGCTTGTTTGAGTTGTTTTACATTTTCTGGATCTTGACTATTTTGTTTTTCTAATTGATTTGCTTCTCTGTAAAGTACGTTGGCTCGATAATATTTCTTACCCCAAATAAATAAAACTATGACCAAGCCAAACAATATCCCCAAAAAATATAAAATCATCTTGCTAAAATTAACCCAATTGACTCTCAAATATTAGCAATCAAGATTGGGAATAAAAATATGCTCGCCAATTTTGATATCACTTTCTCTTCCTTGTAATTGTAAGTTAGCATTTCCAATTAAAGATAAATAATTAAAATCTCCATAAAAGCGACTAGCAACTAATGATAAGGAATCACCCGAACGCACTACATATTTAAAACCACTACAAGTTGAAAAATAGTTGCTACTGCTATTATTGTTCTGCTGGTTAATAGCAATCATTGAAATCAATTCTGAAGCCGTAGTTGTTTCGATAGAACTAATAACTTTGTTATCAGATTGAGAATTTTCTATTATTTGTCTGGCAACAATTGATTTACCAACCAACACCAAACCCAACCCCAATAATACAAGCAAAATTGCTACGGAAAACCACAAAAGAAAAAACCGCTGGTTTGGAGTAGTTTCCTCCTGTACTGGCAAATTAACTAACATCTGATAGCTAGAAAGATCCGTCCCACAATTAGGACAAATCATTTCAGTAACTGGCGAGCGATCGCATACAGGACAGGTTATGCTCATCTCAAAAACTAACAACTAACAACTGTACGGGCGGTTCGCGAACCGCCCCTAACTAACAACTAACCTACCTAGTTAATCCCGTAACAATGATATTTTTGGCATCGGGCAAATCTAGGTCTAAATAAGGACGAATATCTTGACTCAAATCCTTAAAAATATTGTCTGCTTCATAATCATTTTCCTGACGTATTGCTTCAATCATTTGAGATAATTTACCAGCCATAATTCTGCCTCGATCTGGTTCTATTTGGTGAACTCTAGAAACTCCATTGCGACAGGCTAAAATCAGGGAAACTCTTTCGGGAAGATTGTCCAATTCTTGTGCTGCATCTTCACAAAGTTTGTGCATTTCTCCTTTACGATGATTGGCAGTAGCACCTTCTAGATCCCGAGAGAGAGTGGAGAGTCTTTGTCGCAAATCCACTGGCAACATAAAACCACATTCCCCTGCAATAAACCTCAAACATCTGATATAAAACTCTGCCACATCATAATCATCGTCGGCAAACCTTTTTAGGGCTTGAGATTTTTCCCTTGCAATCATAGCTCGATCTGGCAAAACATTGCCATCGGCAGACTTAATTTGGTTGGCAGCTTTGACCGTTTCTCCTGCGATACGATAGGCTTCCTTGACTCCATATTCCGTCAGATTGCCATCTTGGTTGAGTTGTTGGATAATTTCCTCTACTTCCCGAGAAATTGTTTCATCCTCTCCCCCAGTAGACAAAGAACAACTAACTTTAACCGTAGGATCGTTTTTTAAAAAAGCTGTAGTTTGTAGAGAGCCATTTTTTTCGTCTAATTCAGCTATAACCAAAATTTCTGTACCTTGAGGATAGGATTTGGGCAAAGCCAGCCACATATCGCCAATTCTCTCTTGCTCCCTTTGATTAACTCGATCTGGACTATAAAACTTAAAGTGAATTAACCCCTGCCCTTCCGCTTCGGTTTTAAAAGTATGACTAGTTCGCACTGGTAAAATATCGCCAATTCTAATAATTGTATGGCGATCGCCATTAGCCAATTCCAGACAATAATCGCGAGATACCGTACCTACCTTTTCAACCGATCCTGCTGCCACAATTGCTGCCCCTTCCGCTACAGCATACATTGGACGAGGATGAACTACTACCCTGTCTTCACCAAATGCTTCTTTAACTTTCTGTTGTACCAAAGGAATTTGAGCAGAACCACCTACCAAAAGTACCGCATCGATCGTGTCTGCGGGATAGTCGGAATATTTAATCGTATCCTGACAAACGGCGATCGATCGCTCTACTAAAGGGGCGATTATCCCTTCAAACTGCTGGCGAGTAATTTCCAAATCGATCGCTTCTAGGGGAATTCCCAGATCGTCTAATAAAGGAGTGGCAATTCTAATTTTCGCCGTCGGATCTTCACTGAGATCGATCTTGGCTTGTTCCACAGCTAATTTCAATTCTCCGAGGAAACGAACTCGGTGGTGGCGAGGCATGGCATCGATCGCCCGATCAATATCTTCCAAGTCTTCGATGATTGCTACTTGTTGTTTGATAAATTTCATCATCAAGTCGTCAAGATCGTCACCCCCCAGCCACAAATCTCCTGCTTTGCCCGACTCAATAAATTGATTTCCCGCAGCAGTCACAATTGACGAGTCAAAAGTTCCCCCGCCAAAATCGTAAACCAAAATAGTTTTAACCTCCTCTCCATCGGGTTTAAAACCATAGGAAATAGCTGCTGCGGTAGGTTCTGGTAATAATTCAGAATTCTGCAATCCCGCCCGATTAGCTGCAATTTGAGTTGCCTTGCGCTGTTTGTCATTAAAATAAGCGGGAACGGTAATTACTGCCCGATCGATAGTTAGATCTCCCGATTGTTGGTAGGTTGCTTGATGGGCGATCGCATTTTGCACGACTTTTCTTAAAATTTCCGCACTAATATCTTCAGGTTCGTATTCTTGACCGTTTAACCACACCGCCAAACTATTTTCCGTACCCTGACTAGATTGAGAAATCTGATAGCCAAAACGGCTCAACTGTTCTTGTACCACCCTGTCGCCAAAGCCCCTACCGATCAAACGCTTAATCGAAACAATTACATTTTCAGGATCGGCTTTCAATTGAAAATAAGCATCATTACCTACCACCAAGCGATCGCCCTCAGAAGCTACTACAGAACGAGTCAGCTTGCGATCTGGGGCTGTATTATCGGGTGCGGTGACGATTTCTATATTGGCGAATTTAAAAGCAGCAACGGAATTAGTTGTCCCCAAATCAATACCAACTATTTTTCCCATATTATCTTCCTAGCGATCGCAATTAGTACCCTAAACTCAAGATACTTAGAGCAGTTTCCTATTTTTATAGTTCCCATACAGGAACTTTTTACATCAAAATTTGCCAGATCGGTAGGTGACTGTAACTAATTGAGCAATTAAACCTCAAATCAACCAGATCTACTTAATCTTTAATCCCAAGACTTGGTTAAGATATTGATAGCTTAACCTGCAAAGAAAAACACTACATTTTTGATGAAACTAGATCCAAAAATTCCCCCAGGCAAACTTCAAGATAAATGGGACTATTACAAAGATCGTTGCAAGTTGGTTAGTCCTGCAAACAAAAAAAAGCATACAATTCTGATTGTCGGTACTGGCTTGGCTGGTGCTTCTGCTGCTGCTACCTTGGCAGAATTGGGTTATAACATCAAAAGTTTTTGCATCCAAGATTCCCCCCGTCGCGCCCATAGTATTGCTGCCCAAGGAGGAATTAATGGGGCAAAAAACTATCCCAACGATGGAGACACTGTTTGGCGACTATTTTACGACACCATCAAAGGGGGCGACTATCGTTCTCGCGAGGCTAACGTTTATCGTTTGGCACAAATTAGCAATCAAATCATCGACCATTGTGTAGCCCAAGGCGTACCGTTTGCTAGGGAATATGGCGGTTTATTGGCAAATCGTTCTTTTGGTGGGGCGCAAGTATCTCGTACTTTCTATGCCAAAGGACAAACAGGGCAACAGCTACTATTAGGGGCTTACAGTGCCATGTCTCGGCAAATTGCCACAGGGAAAATTACCATGTATCCTCGTCGAGAGATGTTGGATTTAGTTTTAATTGAAGGCAAAGCCAGAGGAATTATCGTTCGTAACTTGCTCACAGGAGAAATCGAACGTTATGCAGGGGATGCAGTATTACTTTGTACGGGGGGCTATAGCAATGTTTACTATCTTTCTACTAACGCCCGCAATTCCAACGCAACTGCTGCTTGGCGGTGTTACAAACGGGGGGCTTTGTTTGCCAACCCCTGCTACACTCAGATCCATCCTACCTGTATACCAGTATCGGGTAAAAATCAATCTAAATTAACCTTGATGAGCGAAGGTTTGCGCAATGATGGTAGGGTTTGGGTACCCAAACAACCAGGAGACAAACGCCATCCCGATCGCATTCCCGAAGCAGAAAGAGATTATTATCTCGAAACCAGATATCCTAGCTTTGGTAATTTAGTACCCCGCGATGTTGCCTCCCGCAATGCCAAACAAGTCACCGATGAAGGTAGAGGAGTAGGAGAAACAGGATTGGCAGTATATTTAGATTTCCGCGATTCTATCAAAAAATTAGGTCAAAATACTATTAGCGATCGCTATGACAATCTTTTTCAAATGTATCAGCGCATCACAGGGGAAAATCCCTATGAAGTACCGATGCGGATTTATCCCGCCGTTCATTATATTATGGGAGGCTTGTGGGTTGACTACAATCTCATGAGTACTATTCCTGGTTTGCACGTTTTAGGAGAAGCTAATTTTTCCGATCACGGTGCAAATCGTCTGGGTGCTAGTGCTTTGATGCAGGGTTTGTCCGATGGCTATTTTGTAATTCCCTACACTTTAGGTAACTATATTGCTAGTACTGATTTGCCTCCCGTAGAAACCACTGATGATGCTTTTATTGCTGCGGAAGAATCGGTCAAGGAAAATGTTAACAAGTTATTAAACATTAACGGAAATAAAACCGTAGCAGAGTTTCACCGCGAATTAGGTCGTATTCTTTGGGATTATGTGGGAATGTCTCGCAATCGAGCAGGATTAGACCTTGCGATCACCCAAATTCAAGAATTGCGCCAAGAATTTTGGCAAAACGTTACCATTCCTGGGGATGCCAATAGCTTTAATAAAAATCTCGAATTTGCTGGCAGAGTAGCAGACTTTCTGGAATTAGGAGAATTAATGGCGCGAGATGCTTTAAATCGACAAGAGTCTTGTGGAGCGCACTTCCGCGAAGAATGTCAAACTGCCGAAGGAGAAGCACAACGCAACGATCGCGATTATTCTTATGTAGCTGCTTGGCAATATACAGGAGGTGAAACCAACCCAGTTTTACATCAAGAACAATTAGACTTTGCTAATGTGGAACTAACTCAACGAAGCTATAAATAGGTAAGTAGTCGTGCGCCCTCGACAGTCGCTTTAACGGGTTACGAACTCGCAACACGCTGTCTCGCAAAATTAATTTCATAGTGAGTAGTGAGTAGTGAGTAGTGAGTAGTAGCGCCCAGTCACCCAGTCACCCAGTCACCCAGTCACCCAGTCACCCAGTCACCTAATCATCCAGAATCAGAAAAAGCCAAATCCCTAAACGTGAGTTAGATTCTAACTATTAATGCTCTGTCTATAGAGTTTTTGAATCTTGGCAATTAATTTGTCGAAGATAGAATGACTCGATCGCTCGTTAGGAGCTAGATTTTGTATTTGAGTTAGGAAAGAGGCTTCTTCCGTGGCAACATCATTATCGCTATAAATCAGACTACTTACGGCTGAAAGCAAATATTGATAGTCTTCGGAAGTAGGATGCTGTCCTAAATAGTCTTTCAATAAATCGTAGCAGCGATCGCTAGCATTACCACTGCTATTGTTTAATAAATCTTCAGAAAATTCTAAGTTGTTTTCTGTTGCTATTTTATTTAATAAAATTTTTTCTTCGGGTTGGATTCGTCCGTCAATCCAAGCTACTGCTACCAAAATCTCAAACAAACTGCGATCGCCCTTTTGAGTTAGAGAAGACATAGTTATTAATTTGATTATATTAATTTGTTACTATCTAAATCTTAGAAAACAACAAAAATTCCCTAACCTCGCGATCGTTTTTTCTTATTTAAAATCAAAACAATTTAAACAAAATACTCTTTTCTTGATTAATCAATATTGAATCGTCAATGAATTAACGTCCCAAACGATTGGGAATACCTTCGCAGCCTCCAGGAACTGTAGTCCGAGACTTTTCACCGCACCAAGAACAAATATAATAACGTTGTTCTTCACTCAGACGTTTTACTCCCGAAAAATTTGCCTTTTCTATGACCACTCCCGTATGTTTGCCCGTTTCAAAATCTGGTATTTGAGAAATACTACGGGGAGTTGCAGTTTCTAAAGAGCCATAAAACAAACGAGTTCCTTTCAGATCTGCCCCCGCCAGATTGGCTTCGTAGAGTACGGTACGAGCCAAGTTAGCCTTGACTAGATCGCAATGACTGAGATTTGCCCTAACCATGTTAGCATCGCTTAGATCCGTCCAGCGCAAATCCTGCCCGACCAAATAAGCACCCGCCAACATCACTCCCAAGTCGATAACTCTAGTACCAAAAGGACGATCTTCTGAATATCCACCACTACCATCAAGCATAGCTCTGCCCAAGCGATTATCTCGTTTTAAAGGAGTTAATAAGCGAGATTGAGACAAAAAACGAATGACTTTAGCCTTACCATTTTCATCAATACTAGAGAGAATGGAAGCAGTTCTTCCTTCAGCGATCGCTCTTTCTTGAGGCCAATCTTCTAATAATCCTTCTTCATTGAGAGTCAAGTCGGAAATTCCCTGAAAATAAGTATCGATAGTTTGCTGTTGGGTAATGCGGTTTTGTTGAATAGTCAAGTCTTTAGAAATAACATATTGCGCCCAAGCTACATATACCGCCAAGATAGCAATTAAAATTTGCCCCAAAGCACCGATCCAATCCGCTCAAGAGCCAAATTCATCGTACTTAAACTGAGTCAGCCAACTACCAATATTGCGATAGATACCAAGATAATTACACAGTCCTGCGATCGCAGCTACAAAGCCAAAAAACGCTAAAATTGTCCTTCTTTCTTGAATGGTCAAGAATTTTTGCACCCAACCTCTAACGGAAGTAAAAACAACTCCCAAAGATAGCAATAGAGCAGAAATGGCACTGGTTAAACCCAACCAGGGAAGACGAAACCACAGACCCAAAACCATTAAAAAAATTGCGATCGCAATTAATTGAGACTGGGAAAAGCTGATTTTATTAGCATTACTTTTTTTTTTGGCGATTGTGTTGCGCTTAACTTCAACTGGTTCTGAAGATTCTGATTTAACCAAGGATAAAGATTCTTCTTTCCCTTCTGTGTTATCTTTAGCTGATTCTGCGATGTTTTCTGGCTGAATATCGGACTTGTCCTTCATTACCTATAGATATTTATCAATTTTTGTACAATGCTACACCTTAACTGACAAAAAAGTATTCCTACTATGGCTTGAGATAATCTACCTTAAAGATAAATATTAATCTAGAATAATCTCCGTGTCTGACAATACAATCGAAATTGCCAAAGAAATAATTGCCCCAGGACAATTACGTCGTTTTGAATTGCCAGTGAGTCGTTTGGCTACTCAAACTCTAGTATCTTTACCCATTACCGTAATTAATGGCATAGAATCTGGTCCCAAATTGTGGTTAAGTGCTGCTATTCATGGAGATGAGATTAATGGGGTAGAAATCATTGCCCAAATTTTAGGTAGAATAGACCCCAAAAAATTACGCGGTACGATTATTGCAGTTTCTATTGTTAATGTCTTTGGTTTTATCGAACAGTCTCGCTATTTACCAGATCGCCGCGATCTCAATCGTTCTTTTCCTGGGTCAGAAACTGGTTCTTTAGCTTCTCGTTTGGCTAATCTATTTATGCGAGAAATCGTCGCTCGCAGCACTCATGGAATCGACCTCCACACCGCAGCCGTCCATCGCATTAATCTACCTCAAATTCGCGCTAATTTAGAAGATGAAACCACCTATCGTTGTGCTAAAGCCTTCGGCGCGCCTGTAACCATCCACACCAAAACTATATCTGGTTCTTTGCGTCATGCAGCCACCAAAAAAGGTATTCCCGTATTGTTGTACGAAGCAGGAGAGGCATTGCGCTTCGATCCTTTCGCCATCGAATGTGGCGTTAAAGGAATTTTGCGAGTCATGGATTGTTTGGAAATGTATCGCGATGAATTAATATCTAGTTCAACTCTTTCTTTAGAAAGTAAAACCAGTAAATGGATTCGAGCTAGTTGTGGGGGGATTTTTCACCTCGAAGTTAGTTTGGGAGAAAAAGTAATTAAAAAACAAGAATTGGGTTTTATAACTAATGCTTTTGGCGAGAAAAGAGTTCCCGTCCGAGCAACAGTTGAAGGAATTGTAATTAGCTATACCCAAAATCCTTTAGTCAACCAAGGGGATGCCATTATCCATTTAGCCACAATTCACACTGAAGGTTTTAATTTTTCCGACCAGGCATAGCAATTCTAGGTTGATTTTGAAAACATAAGTTATTCCTAGAAAGGAGAAGGCAGTAGTCAGTTAGAGAAACTACCTACTACCTACTAACTACTAACTACTACCAAAACTAAGCCGTTGCTGCTGCTTCTTTTTGCGCCGATCCTTGAGTGCCTAATTGAATCAGTTCGATTTTGTAACCGTCAGGATCTTCGATAAAGGCAATTACAGTAGTACCGTGTTTCATCGGACCAGGCTCTCTAGTTACCTTACCTCCTTCGGCTTTAATGCGATCGCAAGTACCATAAATGTCATCGACTCCCAAAGCAATATGTCCGTAACCTTTTCCTAGGTCGTATTCCGATACTCCCCAATTATAAGTAAGTTCGATGACTGTATTGTCTTTTTCCTCTCCATAACCCACAAATGCTAGGGTAAATTTTCCACCAGGATAGTCTTTGCGACGTAACAGTTTCATTCCTAGAATGTCGCAATAAAAAGCGATCGATTTTTCTAAGTCTCCCACTCGCAACATGGTATGTAACATTCTCATATTTTTGGTTCTCCAGTTGTTAAATTCCCTTTTCTATATTAAAAGGATTTTTTTGTTGTCCAAAATTATGTTTTAATATTTTCTTAAGAAAGAGCGGAAAACCAAGCTGAATCTAAGGTTAGTTGTTACCTTCTTACTGTAGCGAGCAACAACGAGATAATTGTTGTTATTTCGATTTTAATTAAGTCCCCTCAGTTTAGTTAAATTTTAAATTTAATTTTAAGTTTGTTCTTGTCTTAGTTTAAATAATTATTTTCATACCCCAGGAGCATAGATCATGCACTCTGATTCCGATCGCTTGTCTTTAGAACAAGAATTTAAACACGAAGTATTTGTGTCCAAAATTCAAAATCTGTCTTCTGAAGAAACTAAAGATTTATTGGTAAAACTCCACAAGCAAATGCTGGTTAAAGATAATTTCTATAAAAAATTATTTCGCCGACAAAGGAACAATCGCCATAACTAAAATTATTAAGAATAAAACTTAAAATTCAACATTAGTCAAGAAAGTAGTTTCTAGAGACTAAATATTTTATAATTTATCTCTTAAGATAATTATTTAAAATCTATGCGCGATCGCAACTCTTTTATTCGTCCAGACTTAGCTCAATTAGCTGCCTACAAAGCTCATCCAGGAGGAGAAACAATCGCTATTGTCGATCGCCTGGATACTAACGAAAGTCCTTTGGATTTGCCAGCAGATATCAAATCTAAGTTAACTTGGGCATATCAAAAAGAGATAGAAGCCAATCGTTACCCTGATGGCAGCCATCAAGAGCTAAAAGAAGCGATCGCAGCATATAGTACCGAATCGGCAAATTTAACTGAAGATTTGACTGCCGATTGTATTTCTGTGGGCAATGGTTCGGACGAATTAATCAGGTCTATTCTAATTGCGACTTGCTTGGGAGACAATGGTTCGATTTTAGTTGCCACTCCTACTTTTTCGATGTATGGTATCTTAGCTAAAACTTTGGGTATTCCTGTGGTTACTATTGCCAGAGACGAACGGGATTTCTCTTTAGATTTAGTAGCAGCACAACAGGCGATCGAGTCAGCAGATAACCCGCCAATTAGAGTAGTATTTGTGGTGCATCCTAATTCCCCCACAGGCAATGCTTTAGCAGAACGAGAGTTGGATTGGTTGAGAAGTTTGCCAGAAGATATTTTAGTGGTCATAGACGAAGCCTATTTTGAATTTGCTCAAACCTCTGTAGTGGGAGAAATTAGGCAACGTCACAATTGGGTTATCTTGCGGACTTTTTCCAAAGCTTTTAGACTGGCAGCCCATCGAGTTGGGTATGCGATCGCCAATCCCGATTTAATCAATGTTTTAGAAAAAATTCGTCTGCCTTATAATCTACCAAGCTTTTCTCAGATAGCTGCCAAAGTTGCCCTACAGCAACGTCAACTACTGCTACCTTTAGTCCGAGAAACCATCCAAGAAAGAGCGCGAGTATATCAAGCTTGGCAAAAAAATAGCCACCTCCAAATGTGGCAGAGTCAGGCAAATTTCTTATATCTCCGACTATCAAATATTGAGCCAGATCGACAAGATATTCTACTGGCTAAAATAATTACTAATTTGAAAGCAGAAGGAACTCTCATCCGACATACTGGAGGCGGTTTGCGAGTTACTATTGGTACTTCCGCAGAAAACGATCGCACCATAGCAAGACTGGAAAAGCAAGTTTTTTTAGTAATGAATAGTTAAATAATTTAACACGATTATCCTTTATTTTTAATCATCATCACCGTAGTGATTTGATTGACCATGTCTTCAGGAATAGACAGGCGATCGGATATCTTAGATAAGATATCAAGTTCCTCATCGTACATTGCTCCATCTGCAAGAGTAATATCAGTTGCCAAAGCAAATACAGTTTCATTCAGATATTCAGGCAAATTGGGCAAAGATAATTGTAAAAGGGTATCTACATCATAAATTTTGATAATTCTGAGTAGTTTCTGCAAAGTAGTAACAATACTAGCTTTGGTTCGATCTTTGAACAATTTAGTTCTTCTTAAAGTTGTCATCAAACTTTGTAACTCTTCTTCTGCCATATATCCGTCTGCGCTGACGGCTGATAGCATGATGGCAGCAAAAGATTCTTTTGGGGTTAAATAGATATTTAATTCTTTTTGGAGATTAACAGCTTTAGTAGTTGCATTCATCACAATATATTCAATATTTTTTTGTTTATGTTTATATATTGCCCAAAATGCCAAAAGTAATTAACAAATGTATCCTAACCTCAGTTCGGGTTAAGCTACTGACTATCGATCTAGTTATTAGTTAGGGACGTTTCATGAAACGTCCGTACTAGTTATTAGTTAAAGCTTATTTGTATTACAAGCAGCGATTAAAAACCCTTCGGGCGGGCGTGGAATAAGATTTGCCAGACACCAGCATTAGTTGCGGTAAACCACGGGCATTACTGCCCGCTAAAAACTAAGAACTAAAGACTAAAGACTAAAGACTATTCTCTTCGAGTAATTCTCTTATCCCGAATTCAGGTTACTTAAATAATACACAATTAGTCTATAATAAAAAACTCATGTAAAGGAAAAAACAATGAGTCTTAAAGAACAAATTGGAGAAGACATCAAAACAGCCATGAAGGCAAAGGATAAAGTTCGCCTGCAAACAGTACGGGGCATCAAAAAAGCCATCTTAGAAAAAGAGGTAGAATTGCGTCCCAAGGGTCAAGATAGTTTGACCCCAGAGCAAGAAATAGAACTATTATCTCAACAAGCAAAACAACGTCGCGATTCCATCGAGCAATTCAAAAATGCTGGTCGAGAAGAACTAGCAGATAAAGAAGCTCAAGAATTAGCCATCATTGAAACCTATTTACCCGAACAAGTAAGCGACAGTGAGTTAGAAAGCATTATTGACGAAATTATTGCTAGCACTGGCGCATCCACTCCCAAAGACTTAGGTAAAGTAATGGGTCCTGCCATGAAACAACTTAAAGGAAAAGCTGACGGCAAAAAAATCCAAGAGTTAGTGAGAAGCAAACTAGCGTAAAATTACCATCGAACTCAAAATAACTGTGCCAATATAGAGCTTTCATTAAAACAAACAAGGTGAAAGTTCTATATTTTTTGTTTGCTTGGCTTTATCAAAAACAGCAGTGGTTATTCAAGTATTTTACTCCTGTTGGTTTAGGTCTTTTAGGGGGGATTGCTGCCACAATAATTATTGGTTTGGACACCAAGCAAACCATGGCTTATCAAGTGCTAACCTTCTTATTGGCAATTTTAGCGATCGCGATCGCCTATAGCTTTTTTTTTCGCTTTCGTTTCAGCGTTAAACGCAATTTGCCCCCTTTCGCCACAGTCGGAATTAAGTTTTCTTATGGACTGACTATTACCAATCACACCAAACAAGCACAATCGGGATTGGAATTTATCGAAGAAATCGGTCATCGTAAATTAACCCTGGCAGAATTCCAACGTCTGAAAAAAGGCAGTAATTCTCTGACTCATATTTATTCCCGTTGGTTAAATGCGATCGCCAGAGAAAAAAAAGCCACATCTAGTGCGATCGCTTTACCAAGCTTAAAACCTCTGAGTGAAACTATTATTAGAGGGGAAATTACCCCAACCCATCGGGGAGTAGCTAGACTGATAGGGTTTAGCGTTTTACGCGCCGATCCTTTTAATATTTATCGGGCTATTAGAACTATCAGCTTACCTCAATCGATCTTAATCTTACCCAGAAGATATCAGTTACCAGCGATTAATCTTCCTGGTTCGAGAATGTCACAATCTGGTACGGTAAGTTTGGCTTCTTCTGTAGGAGACTCAGAAGAATTTGTTTCCCTCAGAGATTATCGTCCTGGCGATCCTTTAAGAAAAATTCATTGGAAAAGTTGGGCAAAAATAGATAAACCCGTAGTTAAAGAAGAACAAAGCGAATTTTTTGTCCGTCACGCCCTAATTTTAGATACTTTTCAATCTCAAGCCGAAAGTGAAATTTTGGAAGCAGCAATTTCCGTTGCTGCTTCTTTTGCTTGCGATTTTCATACTCAAGAATCCTTATTAGATTTGATGTTTGTCGGCTTAGAATCTTACTGTTTTACTAGCGGTAGAGGCTTAGGTAGTAGCGAGCAAATGTTAGAAATTCTAGCAGGAGTAAGAGCCTGTCAAGATAAATCTTTCGAGTTTTTGACTGCTGCGGTTTTAGAAAGACTTTCTCTTTTAAGCGGTTGTATTTGTGTTTTTATTGGTTGGGATGATGGCAGAAAAAAACTAATCGAGCAATTACAAAGTTTTAAAATTCCTTTATTAGTCTTGTTACTAGCAGAATCAGAAACAGACTATCGAGAAATTAATCTGGAAAATGTAAATATATTGCCTTTAAATAAGATTCAAGAATCCTTATTAAATCTTAGATAATATTGTGCAAAAGCTTAAAGCTAAATTTTCCAAATTTTTAAATTTATTATCTACTTGTACGGCTAATTGATTTAATCGTTCTACAAGAAAGTTAAAACTCCTAGAGATATTCTGGTGCATCCTTAATTTAGCTGTTATCCTAAATGCCGATCGATCGCTCTATTTAAGCAAATGACACCTAATCCACAAATCCCTAATAGTGCTTGGCAACGTCTCATTGGTAAAGGCTGGGAAAAACCCTATACTGTCCGTTATGCCAGTAATTTAGATGATGGTGCTTGGCATGGGATGCCTTTAGGGGGAATGGGTGCGGGATGTATTGGCAGATCGAGTAAAGGGGATTTTAATCTTTGGCATTTGGATGGGGGAGAGCATATTTTCAAGTCCCTTCCTGCTTGTCAGTTTAGTATTTTTGAATGTACGGAAGACAATACTCAAGCTTATGCTTTAGCTACCGAAGCACCAGAAGATAATACCTTGTCTAGTTGGGCTTGGTATCCCAAAGAAAAGGGGATTTATAGTGCCTTGTTTCCCCGTAGTTGGTATCAGTATCAAGGGGTGTTTGCATCCGAGATTACTTGCGAGCAATTTTCGCCGATTTGGGCAGAAAGCTATATGGAAGCCAGCTATCCCATAGTTAACTTTAATTGGACTGTACATAACCCGACAGATAAACCCATAACCCTGAGTATTATGCTGACATGGCAAAATATTGTTGGCTGGTTTACCAATGCTATAAAATCACCGACGGTAAAGGTACGGGATGATGGTAGTCCAGAATATGAATATCAACCAAAGTGGCGGGATAGCACGGGGAATTATAACGAATGGATACAAGACAATTTTCGCGTTGGCTGTATCTTAAATCGCATTCAACCCCACGAAATAGTAGAAGAGGGAGATGGGCAAATTGCGATCGCGACAGCGAGTAACCCAAGCATAGAAGTATTTTATCAAACAAGGTGGAATCCTGACGGGGATGGCTCGGAAATATGGTCTAGTTTTGCTGCCGATGGCTCTTTAGCCGATACTCAAGACGAAACCCCCGCCGAACCTGGAGAACAAATTGCTAGTGCGATCGCAGTACGCTTTACCCTTAAACCAGGACAAACCAAGCAGATTCCTTTTGTCTTGGCTTGGGACTTTCCCATAACGGAATTTAAGCAGGGAGTTAACTATTATCGTCGCTATACTGACTTTTTTGGGCGTAATGGTAAGAATGTCTGGGCGATGATTCGTACTGCCTTAAAACACGGTGACTGGTGGCGAGAAAGAATACAGAATTGGCAAAATCCTATCCTGCAAAGAGAAGACTTACCCGACTGGTTCAAGATGGCATTGTTTAACGAGCTATATCTTTTAGTAGACGGCGGGACATTATGGACGGCTGCAACCGAAAACGATCCTGTCGGACAGTTTGGGGTACTGGAGTGCATGGACTATCGCTGGTATGAAAGCCTAGACGTGCGCTTATACGGTTCGTTTGGTTTAATGATGTTGTGGTCGAAGCTAGATAAATCCGTCTTGGAAGCCTTTGCCCGTGCCATTCCTCACCACGACGATACCCCCCGCATAGTGGGTTATGACGGATCGAGTGCCATCCGTAAAGAAGGCGGCGCAACACCCCACGATCTCGGCGCACCTAACGAACATCCTTGGGAGGAGACTAACTACACTTCCTATCAAGATTGCAACCAGTGGAAAGATTTACCCAGCGATTTTGTCTTGCAAGTATATCGCGATTATTTATTTACCCCAGGGGAAGACCATAACTTCTTGTGGGAATGTTGGTCGAGTATTACTCAAACCCTGGCATACCTCAAGAAATTCGATCGCGACAATGATGGCATTCCCGAAAACTCTGGCGCACCCGATCAAACCTTCGATGACTGGCGACTCAGAGGAATCAGTACTTACTGTGGTGGCTTGTGGATATCAGCCTTAGAAGCAGCAGTACAAATCGGCAAAATCCTGATTGCCAACCCGCCGATGAATCCCAACCTACAACCAGAAGGCTTCCCACAGGTAATAGAAGACCAAATTAATATCTATAATAGCTGGTTGCATATGGCGCGATCGCTCTATCACGATACTCTCTGGAATGGGGAATACTATC
>NZ_JBZNBU010000320.1:0-15195 GCF_058530065.1 Waterburya sp.
AACGAGTAAAGCGATCGCCGATGTCACCAGATACGCGATCGGCATCGCTTGTTTTGCCGATTTTTTAGCAATAACTAATAACAGAAAAACCGTAGCAATGGGAGCTAATGCCAGCAAACAATAAACTGCTAATTCCATCGATAAAAAATATACGAGCAATCGGGCTTATTTTAAAGATTACTTATGGAGTAATTGTGAGGTCAGATAAGTCTAAATCGAGCTTAAAATCTTCACAAGTTTCCCAAATCTTAGATGTAATCTTTAAACAAATAGACAAAATAAGATTACTCTAATTTACGCTCTTGCTTTTGGAGGTGAAATAACTGTCATGAAAACTATTAATTGGTCTAAATCTAATTTTCGAGAACTTGACAGTCAAAAACACTCTTCAAGGCAAAAGTCTGCTAGAAATACCTCTACTGGATTTAGAAGAAAACTAGCTCAAAAACTCGAAGATTTAGAAGATTGTTGGTTAAAATTCGATGTTTATGCCGAACCGAAGATATCAGAGAAAAAAGATCGCTACGGCAATACCTACTATCGAGTATACGATCCCCAACGCGATCGCTATTATGACTTCAATTCGGAAACGGAAGTTAGATGGTGGCTAGATAAACGTTATTATCTATAATTTTGTCGGTAGAGTGAAATAAAAACTCGTTCCTTCACCCAGTTGAGATTCGACCCAGATCTTTCCGCCGTGACGTTCGACAATTTTTTTGCTGGTTGCCAAACCAATACCCGTACCTGGATACTCCAAGTCAGTATGGAGACGTTGGAACATTTGGAAGATGCAATCGCAGTTATCTGGTTCGATCCCAATACCGTTATCCCTTACTTCAAATAGCCATTCTCGATCTTGTTGCTGTGCCGAAATTTTAATTTGTGGCGATCGCTCTTTCGGGCAAAATTTAATCCCATTGCAAATTAGGTTTTGCAGGAGTTCGCCTAGTTGGGTTTCATCAGCTAAAACTGTAGGTAAAGAATTGCAGTCGATTGTCGCGTTACTGTTTTGTATTGCCACTTGCAGGTCTTCTAAAACCTTCTTGAGAACTAAATTACAGTCAATCGATTTTAACTCTGTTTTCTTCGCTCCTACTTGACTATAAGCTAATAAATCGTCAATTAGCTGCTGCATACGGGTACTAGATTTGATAATTTGAGCTAAACCCTGCAATAGTCGCGATTTAGGAATATCTGGGCAATGTTTGTATAGCAATTTAGCAAAGGCAAGAATTACCTGTAGCGGTTGCTTTAAATCGTGAGAAACTACATAGGCAAATTGTTCTAGCTCTTGATTGGAACTAATTAATTCTTGGTTTGACTGTTCCAAATGCTGATTTTGTGTTTGAAGCTGTTGTTGCAGATGATGAATTTGCAGTTGACTTTGAACGCGCACTAATATTTCTTCAGCTTGAAACGGCTTAGTAATATAGTCTACGCCACCAACTTTAAAGGCTCGGACTTTATCTATAACATCATCCAAAGCACTCAGAAAAATAACGGGAATATCCTTGGTTTTAGTATTTGATTTGAGTCGTTGGCAAACTTCGTAGCCATCCATGTCTGGCATCTTAATATCGAGCAAAATTAGATCGGGTGGTTCGGCAGTTGCCCCCATCAGAGCCATAGAGCCGTTAATTGCTTTGCGTACTCGATACTTCTGTTGTTCTAATGTTGACTCTAAGACTTTAAGATTTTCCAGCTTATCATCAATAATTAGAATATTGCCCTTTTCGACGATAACTTCTCGATCGTTCATTGTCTATCAGTGGCTGCGTCATTTCTACTAAAATATCAAATCGAACTCCCTCGACTAAATCTGTCAAATTCTCGGCTAAAGCACGATTATCTGGGGGAATTTGGGCTATAAGCTGTTCTATCTCCTTGCTATCGAGTTTGGTTGCTGCTTGATATAATTTCTGAATCCATGCCTGGGGCATCTGTTCTATCGCTTCAGGGATTGGTATCTCAGATTGAGCGTTATGAGGGTTATAGTTAATAATTGAACTTGGTTCTTCATAGATGTATTCTACTCCGAGATATTGAGCCATTTTGTTAAAAATTTCTTCTTCCTGAAAAGGTTTACCCATAAAGTCATTACAGCCCGATGAAAGTATCAGTCCTTTCTGGGATTCAAAAACACTGGCAGTCAGAGCAATAATTACGGTAGCTTGACCTTTATCAGATTCCTTGATGATCCGAGTTGCTTCGTCTCCGTTCATCACGGGCATTCGCATATCCATCCAAATTAGATGGGGCGACCAAGCTTCCCAAACAGCGATCGCTTCTTTTCCGTTGCTAGCTTCTTTTACAGCGAATCCGACCGATTTTAGCAGCTTAACCAATAATTGACGATTGTTAGATTTATCTTCCACCACCAAAATTCGATATTTGGGTTGATGGGGTGCTAATCCGATTACCTTTGCCGTAGGCGCGATCTCGTTTTCTTCGATAGTTACACCTATTTTTAGGGGAAGAGACAGGGTAAAGCTGCTACCCTTAGTTAGCTTACTGCTAATTGCCAATTCTCCTTGCATCAGATGGGCAAAATGGTAGCTGATGGCTAAACCCAAACCCGTTCCTTCTTGGGCTTTGTATCCTGCTTGAGCTTGGGTAAAGGGCTGAAACAGATTAGCTATTTCTTCGGGGTCAATACCCGCACCCGTATCTTCTACCGCAAATAGTAGTTGGGGATGGTCTTCTCTGTTGTTAACTTTTACCCTTAAAGTAACGCTGCCTCGATCCGTAAACTTGATGGCATTACTGAGGAGATTAATTAAAATCTGCCGTAATTTCTGGCGATCGCTTTTGATGTGTTGAGGTAGATCGTGGGTAACAAAATTAAGCTGTAAGCCTTTAGATTTTGCCTGTAGAGCAAACATGGCTTCTAAATCGTTTAATAAACCAGTCAAAGAAAAATCAGTTTCTTGGAGGGTAATTTTGCCCGCTTCAATTTTGGACATATCTAAAATATCGTTAATTAAATCCAGCAAATGTTCTCCACTATCATTGATAATCTGTAAATTTTCTCGATGCGATCGCTCTAGAGACGGATCGCGAGACATTAGGCGAGCAAAACCCAAAATAGCATTTAAGGGAGTGCGTAATTCGTGACTCATATTAGCGAGAAATTCACTCTTAGCGCGATTAGCAGCTTCCGCAGCTTTTTCTGCTTGTTTGCGCTCTAAAATTTCTTTTTCTAACTCGATTCTTCTCTGTTTTAAAGTTTGGGTGCGCTCCTTGACTTTAATTTCTAGACTTTCGCTCAAAGCTCGATAGCGGGCTTCGCTGGCTTGTAGATCTTTTTCTGCCTGTTTGCGTTCTGTAATATCGCGATTGACACCAACTGTATATAGCAATTCTCCTTGCTCGTTAAGTTGAGGCACCACAACAGCATCGCAAACTCCTTCCGTACCGTCTTTCCGCACAAAATTAATTTCTCTCGACCAAAAACCTCCATCCAGTAAGCTTTTGAGGACTAAAAGGGTTGAAGTTTCCACCTCTTGAGGTTCGTGCAAAATACTGAGAGTTTGCCCTAAAACCTCGGCTTTACTATAGCCGAACATCTTTTCTGCACCACGATTCCAATCAATAATCTGACCTTGGAGATCGGTTAAAATTACTCCATCCTGAATCGAGTCAAAAATCAACGCCTGTTTTTTAAGTTTTTCTTCCGCCTGCTGGCGTTGCTGCAATTCATCAATTAAAGCTTGTTCCCGCTCTTGTAATCTATTGAGGGTGTAGGTGAGAGATTTTGATAAAGTTGCTAGTTCGTCTCTACCCTTAACTATGGGAATTCTAGCTTGCTGTTCCCCTCGACTCAGACGATCCGCAGCCATAATTAAAGAGACTATAGGATGGGAAATACGTTGGGCATTCAACCAACTAAGAAAAGCGAAAAAATTACCAAACAACAACCCAGCCCCTAAAACTGTTCTTTGCAGCGATCGCACGGGAGCGAAGGCTAGCTCTTTGCTTTGCCTAACTAATACTAGCCAATCTAAGCTAGGATAGTCTCGATTTCCTAAGCTTTGGGCAAATACAGTCAAATAATCCCGTTTGTCCGACCAAGTTTCTATAGAGTAACCAGAATCATCTTGGCTAGCGTCTTGAATAATTTGCAGACTTAACTTTTCCTCGGAAAATCCAGGAGGAGCGAGCAATACAGAACCATCTTTACTGGTGACAAATATTTCTACGGGATTTCTGGGTGAGGTCAATTCTAGAAGCGATCGCTCTATATCTCGCGCCCAATGCCAACTAAGATGAGCGCAAAGTACCCCCTTAAAATTGCCTTGACTATCTGTAACTGGCGCAGCTAAATCGACGAAACGTAATGGTTCATTTCCTGGCTTGGGTAATAATTTTTCCCACAATAGAGCATCGTGTAAATCGCCCACATAGGGTTTTGTTTGAGCTTGCTGAAACCAAGAGCGTTGACTGGCATTTTTTCCTTCTAACAACCCTCCCGTACTAGCTAGTACATTTCCCTGAGTGTCAGTTAAACCAATCCAAGAATAGTTAGGATAAAGCTTTTGTAGCTTTTCTAATAAAGTTCTAGTATTAGCAAGGGAATTTGTAGGTTGACGGATTGAACTCAAGGTGGACAAAACTTGAATATCTTGATAACGTTCAAACAATCCTTCTTCTAGTCTATCTGCCATTTGAGCAGCCAATTGATCTAGAGACTGTCCTCTGGTAGATTCAATTCTCGTACCACTAACATAGCCTACTAACAAACTCAGCGCCAGAGAAAGCACCAAAACCATAACCGCAGTATTCCAAAATAAACGGGCTTGCAAACTTCTGCGAGGATTTAGCTTACTAAATATGAGACCGATCGAGATTGGCATTAAAATTTCATCTGGGAAAGATTAATAACGCCTGGTGTAAATTAGCTTCGTTTAGAGGTTATTAGTTTGTAGCTATTAGCTCTCAGCTTTCAGCTTTTAGCTTTTAAAGCCATTCAAGAAGACAATCATTTATGCTCTGATTTAGGTAGTTGCTTAATTTAAGAGCTATCTAGTATGTCATTTTAATTCACACTAGGCGTTAATAATAAAATTTTAGGGTCAAAATCTTATTGACAGCAAAATTAAAATTTTGTTCGTCACAATTTTCTCAAGTTATTTGTCTATAGATATAAGGTATGAACCACCGAATCAATAGATCGGGTACTCGATATTAGAGAGAACAAATATGTTAAATAAAATTTTAGTGGCAATAGATATTAGAGAAAACAACAACAATACATTCGATCGAGCTTTGTATCTAGCAAAAACTACTAAAGCTAAGTTGATGTTGTTAAACATTATTGCACCAGATAAAAATAACTATCCCAATCCATTTATATATTCTGGCTATGAATACGATTTGATGGATGAACCTTTAGTCAAGATTTATCAAGAACAATGGAAAAAATTAAAACAGCGAGGCATAGACATCTTGCGCTCGCTGGCAGAATCAGCCCAAGCAGCAGGAGTTGAAGCAGAATTTATCCAAGACTTTGGTAATCCTGGAAATACTATTTGCGATCGCGCTAAATCGTGGTCGGCAGATTTGATAATAGTAGGCAGTAGGGGGTTAACTGGTGTCAAAGAAATGTTCCTTGGTAGTGTCAGTAATTATGTAACTCATCACGCTCCTTGTTCGGTGCTTATTTTGCGGGAATCTCAGGATTCTGCTGCCGAACGAGTCAAAAACGAACAAATATAAATGTAGAAAAGGTCTAACAACTAACAACTAACAACTAACAACTAACAACTAACAACTAGATGGTAAATAATTATGTTTTGGTGGCAAACCTAAGTTCCTCACAACTTCTTCAATTTATCGCTTTATTCTAAAAACAAAACAGAAGATAACTAACTAAATCTTTCTTGTCTGTAAAAACGGAGGAAAGAATTATGAAACTACATTTTCACGGTCAAGATTATCAAGATCCATATGTTGAATGGCAAGTAACTGAAGGAAAAGTAGGGGGAAAATATCGCGGTGTTCCTTGGAAAATTCATCGTATGAGAGAACAACACCGTCTTAATCCCCATCATCTCGAACTAGTCTATCGTGGCGTTCATTACACGAAAAATTAGGGGAATAAGTTGGAGAACAGAAGACTTTTTAGTCTTGTGGTTGAGTTGAGGAAATCAAAATGCGTTCTACTTTAGATAAAGATACGGGCGGGAAACGATTTAATGGCGATCGCAAACTGCCATTCAAATCTTATTCTGACGATGAGTTGATTGAAGACGACCTTCGCCACAGAATTCGCAGCCTGGAAACCAATCTGTTTGCAGAATACTGCTCTGAATTGCCAGATTTTCGGGTAGAACAACTTTGCAGCAGGAGATAAGTTATGAAAGCAGCGGATATTATGTCTACTGATGTTGCCACTGTAGATGGCTTGGCAAATATTATGCAAGCTACCAAACTAATGAAGCAGCATAATGTTAAAACTTTGATTGTCGATCGCGCTGATGATGACGATGCTTATGGCATTATTACCGCTACAGATATCTCGCGGGCGATCGCCGAAGGGAAAGATCCGATGAATAGTTATGTCTGCGAAGTCATGACCAAACCTTGTATTGTAATTAATCCCAATCTATCAATAGAACACATTCCCAAGCTGTTTGCCAAAGCAAAAATTCGGATTGCGCCAGTAATTCAAGATAAATTATTAGGAGTCGTTTCCATAACAGATATTCTAACTAAAACAGATTATTTAACTAAAAAAGCTAACTTCGTATCCCAACAAAAAAAAGAGTTAGACGAACTGCCGAGGGATCTATTTGCCAACAACGAATGGGAAATAGTGGACTGGGAAAAAGAATTTGATAATTGGTGCAGTGGATAGATAGTCAGGGGTCAGGGATTGGGAGACAGAAGTATTATCAACGAACAACTAGCCATCAGAAGAGGAAAAAATGAAAGCAGCAGATATTATGAGTAAAAAAGTCATAACGATCCGTAGTTTTGCTACTGTAGCCAATGCAGTGAAATTGATGCGCGAACATAATTTGAATTCTTTAATTGTCGATCGCCTCGATGAATCGGATAGCTACGGTATTGTCACTAAAACCGACATTATCCATAAAGTAGCAGCCAAGGGATTAGACCCCAAAAAAGTTCGCATCTGCGATATTATGACTAAACCTTGTATTGTGGTCAATCCAGATCTCAGTACTCAATCCGTAGCACAGCTATTTGCCAATACTGGCATTCGTCGCGCTCCTATTATCAGAGATAAGCTTTTGGGTATTATTTCTACCACAGATCTGTTGCTCAAAAGTGATTTTATCGAACAGCCTAATTCTGTATTACTCGAAGCACAAATCGAACAGAAAATTGCTGAAGCTCGTGAAATTTGTACCGAACAAGGCTTTGGTTCGGACAATTGTGCTGCTGCCTGGGATGTAGTAGAAGACTTGCAAGCTGCACGAGCCTATCAAAAAACAGAAGAATTAAAACATACCGCTTTTGACGAATACTGTGAAGAACATCCCGATGAAGATATCTGGCGTTACGATCCTTGGTTTTGTCATTGGGAAGATGAAGAATTATCTGTTGAAAATTAGAGGTCAAATCAATACTGCAATATTTAAAGAATTCTTACTAACTTTGCCAATATTAAATCACTACCAATGAATCAACGTTAAAAATAACTGTAAACATATATATGGTTAATAATTTAAAGATGTCTGAAGCAACTATAGAGTCGATTTTACAGGAAAAAAGAGTATTCAATCCTCCAGCAGAATTTGCGGAAAAAGCTGCTATCAAAAGCATGAAAGAATATCAAAAACTTTATGCTTTAGCAGAACAAGATCCTACAGGTTTTTGGGCTAAACTAGCTGAAAAAGAACTGCATTGGTTCAAAAGATGGGGAAAAACTCTCGATTGGCAACCGCCCTTTGCTAAATGGTTCGTCAACGGCAAAATCAATATCTCTTACAATTGCCTGGACAGACATCTGACGACCCATCGTAAAGATAAACCCGCTCTCATTTGGGAAGGAGAACCAGGAGACTCCAGAACTCTTACTTATGCTGAATTGCACCGAGAAGTTTGTCAGATGGCAAATGTAATTAAAAGCTTGGGGGTTAAAAAAGGCGATCGCGTGGGTATTTATATGCCGATGATTCCCGAAGCCGCAGTGGCAATGCTTGCCTGTGCCAGAATTGGTGCTGCTCACAGTGTAGTTTTTGGGGGTTTCAGTGCCGAAGCTTTAAAAGCTCGCTTGCAAGATGCGGAAGCTAAATTAGTGATTACTGCCGATGGTGGCTGGCGCAAAGATAAAATCGTACCCCTCAAAGATGCGGTGGATAATGCGCTCGCCACCGATGTGCCGAGCGTTACCAATGTCTTGGTAGTCAAGCGTACCGAGCAAGAGATTATGATGCAAGAAGGGCGGGATGTATGGTGGCACGAACTCCAAGAAACTGCCTCGGAAGACTGTCCCCCAGAACATATGGATAGCGAAGATTTGCTATTCATTCTCTACACTAGTGGCACTACGGGCAAGCCTAAAGGAGTAGTTCACACTACAGGGGGTTATAACCTTTATACCCACATGACTTTTAAATGGACATTCGATATTAAAGATGATGATGTCTATTGGTGTACTGCCGATGTGGGTTGGATTACAGGACATAGCTATATTGTTTATGGCCCTCTTTCCAATGGTGCGACCACTGTCATGTATGAAGGCGCGCCTCGTCCCTCTAACCCTGGTTGTTTTTGGGATGTGGTGGAAAAATATAAAGTAACTATCTTTTATACTGCCCCCACTGCCATACGAGCCTTTATCAAAATGGGCGACGAACATCCCAACCGACGAGATCTTTCTTCCCTACGCATTCTCGGTACGGTAGGAGAGCCGATTAACCCCGAAGCTTGGATCTGGTATCACAAAGTAATTGGGGGCGAGAAATGTCCCATTGTCGATACTTGGTGGCAAACGGAAACAGGGGGCTTTATGCTAACTCCCCTACCAGGGGCAATTCCTACTAAGCCTGGTTCGGCTACTCTTCCTTTCCCTGGCATTATTGCCGATGTGGTAGATTTAGAAGGCAATTCTGTCGGCGAAAACGAAGGGGGCTATTTAGTCATCAAGTATCCTTGGCCGAGTATGATGCGTACTGTCTATAAAAATGACGCTCGCTTTCGTTCTACTTATTGGGAACATATTCCCCCCAAAGACGGAAAATACCTCTATTTTGCAGGAGATGGAGCGCGTAAAGATGAAGATGGTTATTTCTGGGTGATGGGTCGTGTAGACGATGTAATGAACATCTCTGGACATCGTTTGGGAACGATGGAAGTAGAATCAGCTTTAGTATCCCATCCTGCGGTAGCCGAAGCTGCGGTAGTATCTCGCCCCGATGAAATTAAGGGACAAGATGTTTATGCCTTTGTCACCCTAGAAGGTTCTCACCATCCTAGCGACGAACTGAAAGTAGAACTAAAACAGCACGTAGTCAATGAAATTGGCGCGATCGCTCGTCCTGGGGAAATTCGCTTTACCGATGCCCTGCCTAAAACGCGATCGGGTAAAATTATTCGTCGTTTCTTACGCAATCTCGCTGCAGGGGAAGAATTAGTCGGCGACATTTCCACAATGGAAGACCTCAGCGTCTTGGATAAGCTCAGACAAGGATAAGTAGGTAGTGGGTAGTGGGTAGTAGGTCAGAGTTAGTGGTTACTCATTACTCATTACTCATTACTCATTACTCATTACTCATTACTTCTCCCAGTCCCCTAGTCTTTCGTTCGAGCCAATTTAATAACAGAGCATTAAAGCGATCGGGATCTTCGTCGTGGGGACAGTGACCGAGATCTGCCAACTCTACTAATTCGATTAGAGGATTGAGAGATGCGATCGCTTTGGCTTGATTGGGAGGAATCATTTTATCTTGCAGTCCCCAAATTAGTAGCATGGGAATTTTTATGTCGGGTAATATATCTCTTACGGATTTGGCAAAAGCAGTTTGGCGGACACTACGAGATAATCTAACTAAAGTTTGTCCCGATCCATCGTCATAGGCAGGGCTAGATAGTATTTCTACTAACTCGTCAGTAACTGCTTCTTTATTGGGATAGGCTATTCCCGCCCAACGACGAATTATTTTAGGCTGTCTGACTATTTTGAGGATAGTTTTAATTAATAAGGGGGATGCTACCAAGTTTTCTAACCCAGTCACCAAAGGACGAACTAAAGGCGGTAGCATATCTTCTCTTACGGAAACATCGGGCAAACTTAACATCACCAATCCCGCAACCATATCTGGATACGTAGCAGTGGCGTTTAAACAAACTAAAGAACCAATGGAATTACCTACCAAAATAACGGGAGTACCAATAAACGTCTGCCAAAAATCATGAAGTTGTTCCGTCCATAGATTTGCACCGTATTCTGTATCTGCTTTTCTGGATGCGCCAAAACCCAATAAATCTAAAGCATAGACATCACGTTCCTGGGCTATAACTGGTATATTATTGCGCCAATGTTCGATACTCGCACCAAAACCATGAATTAAAATAATGGGCGGCGATGATTTATTCGGGCAATCGCTTTTTGCTCTTAAAAAACTATAGCGAGTTTGCCATCCTCGCCATACCCAATCTCTTTGATTGCCAATACGTTCTTGCCAAGATAAATTTGAATTCAATTTTTTACTTAAAAAATATTTACATACTATGCTTTTCTGACTCAAAGTATATCTACAGTTAGATTCATCTTGAGTTTGGTTCTAAGTTAAAATAGAGGATAAACGTAACTTAACATTCTATTAATAGGAAGATAGATAAAATGGTGGAGTAAGAAAATATTATTTCGATCGTTTTAATTTTAAGTCCAAAACATTACTAATACAAAAGGAAAGAAACAATACGCCTGTGAGAGATAGAAGACGCAGTAGCCCTAGTCGCGATCTAACCAAAACTAACGAAAGAATTCGCTTCCCTGAAATTCGTGTAATCGATTCAGAAGGAGAGCAATTGGGAATTATTACTCCCAAAGAAGCTCTAGCAATAGCTCAAGAAAAAGGTTTGGATTTGGTTTTAGTCAGTGAAACTGCCAAACCCCCCGTCTGTAAAATTATGGACTACGGGAAGTATAAATACGAGCAAGATAAAAAGCAAAAAGAAGCGAAGAAAAAGCAACATAATGCTGATGTTAAAGAAGTGAAGATGCGATATAAAATCGAGGAACACGACTACAACGTGCGCGTCAAAAATGCTCAACGTTTCTTAAAATCTGGCGATAAAGTTAAGGCAACAATCAGCTTCCGAGGTAGGGAAATTCAACATTCTAGATTAGCAGAAGACTTGCTAAAACGGATGGCAAAAGATTTGGAAGAATATGCAGAAGTACAGCAATATCCCAAACGGGAAGGACGTAACATGATGATGATGTTATCTCCTAAAAAGTAATTTTCTGTCAACAAATATCAAGGAAAGAAGGGCTATTTTGCTCTTCTTTTTTTTGTGAAAAAGACATTGTGGAAAAGACATTTTATATTATAGATAGAATTAGATTTTAATTACTTATTGATAATGTTAGATTTACAAGATAAAAGAATTCTAGTTACGGGCGGTAATGGTTTTTTGGGCAAGCAAGTCGTAGAGCAACTATGCACAGCAGGGGCTACTATCGATAAAATTAGTACTCCCAGATCCCAAGAGCTAGATTTGTGTAAGTGGGAAAATTGTCAACAAGCAGTCAAAGAGCAAGATGTGGTAGTTCATTTAGCCGCCCATGTCGGAGGGATTGGTTTAAATCGCGAAAAACCCGCTGAATTGTTTTATGACAACTTGATGATGGGAGCGCAATTAATTCACGCAGCCTACCAAGAAGGAGTGGAAAAATTTGTTTGCGTCGGTACTATTTGTGCCTATCCTAAATTCACGCCAGTTCCTTTTAAGGAAGAAGATTTATGGAATGGTTACCCAGAAGAAACTAACGCGCCTTATGGTATTGCCAAAAAGGCTTTGCTAGTTCAATTAGAAGCTTACCGCCAACAATATGGCTTTAATGGAATTTATTTATTGCCAGTTAATCTATATGGTCCTGAAGATAATTTTAATCCTCAAAGTTCTCATGTAATTCCTGCCTTAATTCGCAAAGTTTATGAAGCACAACAAAAAGGCGATGCACAATTATTTGCTTGGGGAGATGGATCTCCAACTCGCGAATTTTTATATTCTACCGATGCAGCGCGAGGTATTGTAATTGCTACTCAAAAATATAATGAATCTGCACCTGTTAATCTGGGTACGAATCAAGAAATATCGATTAAAGATTTAGTCGAAACTATTTGTGACTTGATGGGATTTGAAGGAGAAATTGTCTGGCAAACCGATAAACCCAATGGTCAACCTCGTCGTTGCTTGGATACTACTAGAGCCAAAGAAAAATTTGGTTTTGTTGCAGAAACCGATTTTCGCCAAGGTTTAAAGAATACTATTGAATGGTATCGTCAAAATCCTGAATAATTTTCTGGTTGCTAATATTTGTTTTATGACTGTAGAAGATGCTTCCGCTTATTGTTTGGTAATGGTTACTGTTAGTTCCGAAGCCGAAGGTGAAAAAATTGCTATGGCTTTGTTGAGCGAAAAATTAGCAGCTTGTGTCAGTATCGCTTCTGTTAATTCTTTCTATACTTGGTCGGGAAAAATTAACCAGGATCGCGAATGGCAACTGTCAATCAAAACTCGCTTTAATCTCTTTGAGAAATTAGTCAATAAAATTGCAGCACTTCACAGTTATGATGTGCCAGAAATTATTGCTCTACCCCTGCTAGCTGGTTCGTCAGCTTATCTTAATTGGATTGGAGAAAATACCCAAACAACCTAAGTTTTTAAACAATTAAAAGTTAAGAAGCGATCGCATTTATTAATTAGTGCGATCGCTTCTTGATCCAGTCGCTCATGGGGGAAACCGCGCCAGTTCCTACAACGGAGGGTACCTCCGCAACGGACTGGCTTCCCAAGACCGCGCAGGATCGCTTCTTAAGATATTTATTCTTTCAAATCAAAATATTATTCAGAGCTTTACGACTCAATTCCCAACTAGATATCGGTAAAACAATTGGCCATAGTAATGGAGCAATAATTAAACAAGTCCAAGAGGCTAGACGATCTTTAGGAGTAGTTTCATCCTGCAAAAACAGCATCAACCAATATGTAAAAACCAGACAATAGATCGTCCAATACCAAGTAACAATATTTCCAGACATTTTGCGATCGCCATTAATAAATTGTGACCTTAATTATTGTCTATCTGTCAAAAAAATATCACGTTGAAAACACTGAATATAAAATTTAATTGCCCTATCTGAGAATGTTCCTGACATTAGTTGGTTGTAGCTGTAGGAGAATATGGAGTCAAAAATAAATTCTGTTCTGCAATACGACGTTTGGTTAAACCAGGAAATACTACAAGTCTCCCCCCTTGGTTGGCTTTGTTCCAGCGAACAAATTCTCTGGCAGCACCCTCATAATCTCTCGCATTGAGCTTTCTAATCAGAGTGCTGTTAGTAATCACTCTCATACCTGCGTTATAAACTAAAGAAGTTAAAGCTCCTAATTGGTGGGGAGTTAATGGAACATTAACATTTGCTAGTACCAAGCGTTTAATGTGGTATATTTCTTTTTCCAGAGCAGCATCAGCTTCGGCTCTAGTAATAGATTGACCCATTCTGACGGTTCTACCATTGATTCTAGTCTGTCCGTAACCAATAACAGGTAAACCGCTACTGTCAATATAAGCATAAGAACGAAAACCTTCGTATTTTTTTACTAGATTAAGAGTTTCAGGCAAAATTTTACTATTGTAAGTAGCAATGTTATGTTCATTAGCTATTTGCAACTGTTTATTTTGCTGATTAAGATGGTGAGCTTGAGAAGTAGAAGCACCGATTAGCCAAGAATTGACCGATATAATTGCAGTTAATAAGGAATAAAAATATTTATTAGTTAAATTAAGTTTTTGAATCATGCTGACTTATCTTCTTACGTAGCTTTTTTAGGTGTATGTACCTAAAATCTCAGATGATTCTATCTGACAACTAGAGAATTTTTAGTTAATACAAATATAGATTAATTCGGTCGTCGCGATTCAATCCTCTTCTAGACAAAAAAAATGAGCAGCCGTTTAGCTACTCACTTTTCTCGATTGACTTACTCTAAGTCTTTATTAGACCTAAAAACCTATACAGCAACTGTAGTTTTGTTACCAGTATTCAATTCGCCTTTAGCATATTTAGCAGCGTAATCATCCAAGGAAACTTGTTTGATTTTGCTTGCATTTCCAGCAGTACCAAACGCTTCATAACGTCTGAGACATACTTTTTTCATGTTAACAATAGAAGGCTTGAGGAAGTGACGGGGGTCAAAGTTAGAAGGATCTTTGGCAGCAGCCTCGCGAATAGCAGCAGTGATTGCCAAACGGTTGTCTGTGTCGATGTTAACTTTACGAACGCCACTCTTGATACCTTTTTGAATTTCTTCTACAGGTACGCCATAAGTTTCGGGGATTTTACCACCGTATTGGTTGATGATATCAATCCATTCTTGAGGTACGGAAGAAGAACCGTGCATTACCAAGTGAACGTTAGGCAGACGACTGTGGATTTCTTCGATTCTACTAATAGCTAGAATTTCACCAGTAGGTTTGCGAGTAAATTTGTAAGCACCGTGGCTAGTACCAATAGCTACAGCTAGAGCATCTACTTGAGTGCGTTCTACAAATTCTACAGCTTCGTCGGGATCTGTTAAAAGTTGATCCTTGCTCAATGCACCTTCAAAACCGTGTCCGTCTTCAGCTTCACCTTTACCAGTTTCTAAAGAACCCAAACAACCAAGTTCCCCCTCAACACTAGCACCAACGGAGTGAGCAACTTTAACAACTTCTGCGGTTACATTAACATTGTATTCAAAACTTGCAGGAGTTTTAGCATCAGCTTCTAAAGAACCATCCATCATGACGCTAGTAAAACCGTTGCGAATTGCAGAGTAGCAAGTCGCAGGGCTGTTTCCATGATCCTGGTGCATTGCAATAGGAATATGAGGATAGCTTTCTGCTGCTGCTAATACTAGGTGACGCAGGAAATTTTCTCCTGCATATTTACGCGCACCGCGAGAAGCTTGTAAGATTACGGGGCTATCAGCTTCATCAGCTGCTTGCATGAT
>NZ_JBZNBU010000321.1:0-7458 GCF_058530065.1 Waterburya sp.
ACCAACCAGATTTTACTGCGCTTTTCACATGGGTAGACCACATAATTAAACTTTAAAAACTAAGAACTAAGAACTAAAAACTAAAAACTACGAACTAGTAAATTTTCCCAGAGAGCTATTCAACTGAAAACGGCTGTAATTCTTTACTAAAAACTAAAAATTTAAAATAATCAACACTGAAAGGTTATCAGAGATTATTAGAAATAGCAGCAACGGGACAAGTAGGGATACATTGTTCGCAAACAATACAGCGCGATCGCTCAAACTCTAATTTAAAAGTTTTGGGATTTAACACCAACGCTTGAGTGGGACATACTCCCGTACACAAACCGCAGTCTACGCAAAGGTTTTCGTCGATGGCAATTTCTCCGCTAGCAGAGTAAACGCTAATATCCCTCATACGCATCCATTCAATAGCAGAATCAATCTGATCGATATCTCCTTGTAACTCCACTACCAGTTTGCCAATTTGATTGGGTGCAACTTGAGCGCGAATAATATTAGCTGCCACATTAAAATCTTTCGCCAAACGATAGGTAAGGGGAATTTGAATTGCTGTTTTAGGAAATATTATGGTTACTCTTTTTTTCATTTAGTGGTTAGTTCTTAGTGGTTAGTTCTTAGTCATTAGTCACTAATTGTTAGTGGTTAGTTGTACTTAGGTGAAGCCGTTATGGGTTATGGATTATAGATTAAAACCAATCTTCTTTCTTTGATGGTAAAGCATCTTTCTTGGTTTTGAAGCCAAAATTTTCTCGTTCTTCTGAAGCTGAATTGCCGTTTTCCGAATTAGTGTTTTTAGAATTAGAACCATCAGTAAGACGATCTACAATTTCCTGACTAGCAGAAGTTACTTTTACAGCTTGTTGTAAAGTCAACTCGATATCTTCTTTCGCCCTAGTAGAAATTTTTTCCTTCCAAGAAAAAGAAGTTTTTGGTGGGACAAATTCAACTCGATCGCTTTTATTTTCGTTGAGGCGATCGATAATGGTAAATTCTCGAATTTTAGAAACTGTTTGATTTAAAAAAGGACTATTTGCTAAGGGTTTACCATAAATATCCAAACAGACAGAAGTAGATTCAGAACAACTAGCAGCAGCGCGCCATAATTGATGGTTGCGATCTGTCCCTCGCTGCCAAATAAAAATTTTGTCTGGGTTTGTAGCTTGGTTATTTAATTCTAAGATTTGATTATCTGGAAGAGAATTTGTGGAGACTATTTCCATAGTATTGTGGAGAGACTTATATTCGCTTAAATTCGGTTGGCGAGCGTCATAATTTCTCGCCTCCCAGACTCGCTCGATTTCTTGATAAAGGGGTTTAAAACCAGCTAAATAGCTTTCCCTATAAGCAGGAAAGTCTTTCAAGCTTTGATTCTCATTTAATTGAGCGACATAACCGACAAAAACATATAAAGGTCTACCGCGATCGTCTTTTGCCATTACTTCAATCCCATCTTGACCCAACTTGCCAATTAAATCTCGCACCATACAAGTTACGCCCACGATACAGTGGGAATTATTTTTAAACAGCGACCAACGGGGACAATCGGCGAGATGTCTGGCTTTTTGAGTAGTAGCAATAATGTAGGGTGATGCCCAAGCAATTTCTCGATCGCCAAAATCTTGAGGAATAGCAATCCAGCGAAAATCTAGGCGGTAACTTCGTCCGTAAACAATTGCCGCCCACTTTGGTTCAGACATCCGCCGTCACCTCACTACCGCTAAAATAGAGGGAAACAGGCTGTAGTTCTTCAGATAGCAGTTTCATATTCTCTTCCACTGCTAAAATCTCTGCCGTACGAGTTTCTAACTCAGCAGTATGTCGCTCTAATTCGGCACTTTTAAAGATTTGGATCAAAGGATTAGATTGTTTAATAGCTGTAATCCCATGACTGATGCGATCGCGTTGAGCTTTGAGTCTGATACCATAGGCTCTTAACTGAGCGTATACAGCAAAAACAACAGGTAAATGAACGTTAACGGGGGCAATAGTCGCAGTTTCCAGATTTTCACCCAATTCCTTCCCCAAACTAACGGGACAAATCATCACCAACCAACCCATATTAGGAGTAAATAGTGCCTGGAATAATTTTTTAACGTCGGCAATAATTTCTTCTCGATCTCGATGGTGACATAGATCGTATTTCGTAATCACGATGGCAACGGGAAAAGGCTGAAGATCGCTTGGTTTTTTTTGGCAACCAATATATTGTTGAATAAATTGATTCATGCGATCGCTTTTCAACTTGCGCACCGTACTAGGAGTAATCGGATCGACTAGATATTCTCCAGAAATAGACAAAAACAAACATTGAGATTCAGCCAGAAACTCGACCAATTCTTGGGCATCTTGTTCCGTAGAGCGATCGCTCAATGCCAAACCCCGATAGTCCAGCCATTCAAACCCCATCAAAGGGCGAAAACCATAACTAAAATTAAATCCATAGCGTTCCAATGCTGCTGCGTTAGGAGTCGGCCAACGATCTTCTCCCGTAGTGGAAATTAGTTTCTCCCATCTCTCGGTCAATTCCAGATCTAGATCCATATCTTTGGCAGAAAGAGTAAAACCTTGAACTCCAGTCTGCATGATGGCATACATTCCCAGTAAATAACTAGTTTTGCCCGCCCCCGTAGTCCCTAGCATGGTTATTTTAATATCTTCTAGTTTCATTACCTCTGACCTCTGACCTCTGACCTCTGACCTCTGACCTCTAACCCATTCTCAGCTAGCTAACTTACAATCGTGCGCGTGAGTCTATTTAAAACCACCCTTTTTTACTAGTAGAAGACTGACGAGAAGAACTAACCGAACTTCGACCGAATACTCCCCAAGGATCGGCAGCAGAACTATAAAAATTGAGCGAAGAATCCGACAATGGCAATTCACTAGAGGGAACATCGAGTAAATGCAAAAATTCTCCCACTGATTGCAATCTTGACCCAATATCCATCATCATCGCCCTAGATACTGCTTGACTTACTTCTCTGCTAACTTGGGGATTAATTTCCCTGACAGTTTTTAACTCCACTCCTGCTGCCCGTTCGATTGCCGATACGGGAGCTTCTCCCGTCAATAAATGGTATAAAGTTGCACCAAGAGCATAAATATCTGTAAATGCTCCATATTTCAAAGCTCTGCCATACTGTTCTAAAGGAGCATACCCAGGGGTCAACATAGTTGTATATCTAGCAGTACTATCCCTGGTAAAGTCCCTAGCTGCACCAAAGTCAATCAGAACAATTCTGCCATCTTCTGCCAGCATAATATTATCTGGTTTGATATCTCGGTGTAAAAATTGAGCGGAGTGCAATATAGAAAGGGCTTTGCCTACTTCGACTATATAAGCCAGGGCTTGAGCTTCGGGTAATTTTCCCTTACGTCTTTTGAGTATTTCTGCCAAAGTCTTACCCTGCAAATACTCCATGACCAGATAAGCAGTATTATTCTCTTCAAAATAATAATAAACTCGAACAATACCAGAGTGATTGAACTGTCCTAATGTTTGACCTTCTAACAGGAATTTTTGCTTGGCATTGCTATATGTATCGGAATTCCAGCGTCCAGCAGAAACTACTGTCGAACCTTCTCGCCAACATCCTTCGGGAAAAAACTCCTTAACTGCTACGGGACGATTTAATCTAGTGTCTATCCCCTGATAGGTAATGCCAAAGCCACCTTGACCGAGAGGGCGATCGATTCTATATTCCCCACTAGCCAGACAAGCACCAGGACTGAGTACTCCATTTACCCTGGCAGACAATTCCATTACATCTTGCTCCTTAACAATATCCACTCTTTGCCCATAACAGACAAAGATTTTCTAAAATTTTACGTATATTTTAAAGCCTATCTGGTTAGTTTTCTGAGTAGTTGTTCCTAGAGATAACTATGCTTGTAGTACAAATCAACCTGTCTGAGGAACTCTTTCTATTTGGGCATAACCGCTAAATAGAAGCATTTCTCCCTCGGTATTTAGTCTATTGAGACGCAATTTAACCCCATCAAGGTTAAAACGGTCTAAATCGACCATTTCGTTGAGGATTTCTCCCAAAGCTAGAGTCAGTTGACGAGAAACATCACGAACCTTGGGGTCTATATCATTTTCTTCAAATTGAACCCCTTCAAATTTAACTCTACGACGTTTGGCAATATCCAATTGACAACTCATACTGGCGGGTACAATAGTATTACCCCAACTTGCTTTAGCTAAAAGCTTGACTTTATTTTCTGGCAGCAATTGCACTTGAACATCTGTAAAAGACACTGGTTCGCCTCCAGATATTTCCGTAAGTGCATCGGGAGTGAGGTTTTCGAGACGTTTTCTGACTAAATCTGCCTCAAAGGATTTATTGATATCAGCTTGGGACAATTTTACCAAAGCGATCGCCTGAGTGGGTTGTTTGAGAGCTATTTTTCCCTGTACTACCGAACTAAAATCTATGGCTACAGCATCGATTTCAAAAGACATTTCCTCCGTCCTAAACTGTTTCCTAATTACCAAACCGCGACCATTCATTTTGAAGCTATCAATAGTTCCCTGAAGTAATTTACTTGAAGGATTGCACTTGACCGATACTTCTACTGACTCGCTACGAGTAAATAAATGACGGATTGTGTTGCTTGCGACAGTATTAATCAGGTTTTCCCCCCAATCTCCGCCTTTATTATTACCAAAACCAACAAATCCACCAAACATAGAGCTATAGATTGAGTTACTATTTACCTTGTAACAAATTATTAAGAAGTCAGCAATTAAGATTGTAGCCTACCCTGGGATAAAACCCAGTTTGTGATGAGGTTGTTAACTTCTTCTGGGATTTCGTCATGAGGACAATGCCCAGCCTTTAAATAATACTCTGTTAGCTGGGGATAATGTTCGCGAAATTTCTGACCCCGATCTTTAGCGTTGATCCAAGGGTCTTTTTCGCCCCACAAAATTAAGAGAGGACATTGCATTGCTTCTAGCATGACATCTACCTTTTCCCCTTGGGATGTTTTAAATACAGCGTTGAATACTTCCGCCGCACCTCGATCGCAAGAAGGGCGATAAATTTCTTCTACCAAACGGTCTGTGACTGCTGTTTTGTCAAAATAAACTTGGTTGAGAGTTTTGCGAATTATGGATTTACGACGCACATATTGAAATAACAGAAAGCTAGCCCAAGGCTGCAACAAAAGCGATCGCACTAACTTGCCCAAATAATTGGGTTTCTTCTTAGTTACCTCGGCAGTATCGGAAAAAGGTCCAGCACTGTTGAGTAGAATTAAACCAGCAGTAGATTCGGGATGGTTGGCTGCCACGCAAAGACTGGCATAACCACCCAAAGAATTACCCGCTAAAATTGTTGGTCTGCCAATGACTTCGGTAATAAAGTCATGAAGTTGTGCTCGCCAGAGATTGCCACTATATTCTTGGTTGGGTTTTGCCGAACGTCCGAAACCTAAAAGGTCGATCGCCCATACTTGAAACTGTTCTTGTAATTCTTCGATGTTTTTTCGCCAATGATCCGTAGATGCGCCGAAACCGTGTACCAAAAGCAAAGCTGGCTTATCGAGATTTGTTTCTCCCGCACTGACATAGTAAATTGAATTACCTTTCCACTGCCAATAATTGCCAGGTAGGGATGGGGTTGTAGAACGAGAAATAACAGTCATTATTTAACTTGGTTTTGATATATAAAGTAATATTAACTTTTTTTTATTGTATAGTTTATTTCAGACAAGGTTGTAATGATATTTGCTTTTCAGAAATATTCCTAATTCTCTGAATGTCGATGTTTTAGATATTTATGTCAATTTTTTATGTAAATCATAAAATTCATTAATCCACAGGGGTATTTTGGTTTTTGGCGATCGCAGTGTAATGATTTAATACAAAGTGGTTGAAAAAAAAATTGCCAATTGCTGTGAATTTTCGATATAACAAAATAAAGTTTTATCAGGGAATTTGAAATTAGCCCACGTTCCCCAATCAAAATTGATGCAGTAACTCAGGAGATAAACTCCCGAAATTAGGCTGCATCAACTAGCAACCAGAAATAATTTAATAATTTTTAGCAAGAGAAATTTCAAAGGAGAAAAACTGTGTCTTTGGGAACTTCTGTAATTAGTAAAAGTTCGACCTCAACGGTGCGTAAACACGCACCCCGTTATAAAGTATTACTCCATAATGATGACTTTAATTCGATGGAGTATGTGGTTCAAGTCTTAATGCAAACTATTGGTGGTATGACTCAACCCCAAGCCGTTAATATTATGATGGAGACTCATAATAGTGGCGTTGGTTTGGTTATTACCTGTGCCTTAGAACACGCAGAGTTTTATTCGGAAACTCTTGGCAATCATGGTTTGACTAGTACTATTGAGCCTGACGAGTAATTTTATGGTTGATTGTTAATTGTCAATAAACTCATATTTGCCCAAAATTTCTAAGTTGCAAGCACCAATGAGATTGTTGTGTTTCGTTGGTGTTTTGTCTGTTTTATGGTTGCCTCTAGCAATTCCTCTACATTTGTTGTTTGGTAGCAACCCTAACTTAGTGACTATTTTGACGATGAGCTTACTATTTATCGAATTGCTATTTTTATGGCGATTTTGGGCTAAATATGTCTATCAAGAACATAATATTTTTCCTCGTTATGGTTTGGAATTCAGCTATAGAAATAGTCGAGAATTTTTAAAAGGTTTGGCAATCGGCTTGTGGTTTTGTTTGAGTTTATTTATTGTCGAAGCATTATTAGGTTGGGTAGAAATTAATCATCCCGATTTGAGTTTGATTGGAATAATTAGTGAAGGATTGCTAAGTGCTTGTGGGATTGCTTTAGCAGAAGAATTAGTCTTTCGCGGTTGGCTATTAGATGAATTACAGCGAGATTATAGTCAAAAAATATGTCTTGGGGTAGGTACGTTTATTTTTGCCCTAGCTCATTTTATTAAACCAATTGAAGAAATTATGCGTACGGCGGTAACTTTTCCCGCATTAATACTATTAGGAATTATTTTGATTGTTGCTAAAAAAAATCATAGCGATCGCCTGGGAATTTGTATCGGTATTCACGCTGGTTTAGTCTGGGGCTACTATATCGTCAATGTCGGAAAGTTAATTCAATATAGCGATCGCATTCCAGTTTGGGTTACGGGCATCGATAATAATCCCATTGCGGGAGTAATGGGATTATTGTTTTTAACGGTTTTGCTATGTTTAAATTTAAAATCCTATCTTGTGCAATAGTTCGGACAAAATTAAGGGTGAACGAAAAAAGATGTGGGAAGAAGGAAGGAGTAGTTAGCGTGTACAATAGGATAACTAACGACTCATCATCATAGCTTCGTCATTAATGAACAATCTCCAATCAATTCTGTCCAAAATAGGTGAAACACTTCATTCATTATCAGAGTGGAATGACTTGGAGCAGTTTGTGGGTGAATTTCATTTATCCTGGCTGAAATTAGGTA
>NZ_JBZNBU010000322.1:0-18448 GCF_058530065.1 Waterburya sp.
CAACAAAGCTACCAGCAAGCGAACTTTTTGATACCTCAGCTGCAACAAAGCTGTAGGCAGTTTTTGAAACATTAATTTTTTCTTCATCAGATTTACCATAAGCTTAATAGGCTCGACCGAGAGAACCCAATTGAGGCAGGGTATGGATAATTACGTTGACCCTCAAGTTAGTTAATCCTGCTACTTTTTGGCTATCTTCGGGATTCAAGCGAATTTTGACTGGAACCACGCGGGCATCTGCATCAGCTACGGGGTTGGTACTCAAAACATTTTGAGTACCAATTAATAAGCCAATTTCATCAACTACTCCGCTTAAGTCCTGCAAAATGCCATCTGCTTCAACGGTTACTTTCTGACCCAGATTGACTTGGCTGATATCAGTTTCATAAACTTCTGCCGTGACGTACATCTGGTCTGTCTGACCGATTTCGACAATACCGCGATCGCCAACCATTTCTCCCAAACGAGTATGAATCTCCAAAATCCTACTGTCTATTGGCGATTTTACATAAGCTAAATCTAATTCTGCTTGGGCGCGTCTGACATCGGCTTGGGCTGCCTTTAGTTCGGCGAGGGCTACTTCTATATCTACAGGGCGAACTTCTGCTACGGCAGCAAAAGCTCCTTGTGCCTCTTCGATTTGTCTTTGAACGGTGCGGATGGTGCGATCGAGGTTGGCTTGAGCTTCAGCAATTTGTTCTTGGCGGGTGGTTATAATGCGATCGAGATTGGCTTGTGCCTCTTTGAGTCTTTCGCCAACGGTTTTCTCTTGCAAACAAAAACTATCCCGTTCTTGAGCCGATACTGCCCCATCTCGATATAGTGTCTGATAACGACTACACTCGGTTTTAGCATTGCGTAATTCCGCTTTAATACGTTGGATAGTAGCTGATTGGGCGTTTTTTTCACCTTGTAATTGAGCTTTCAAATTAGCAATGTTTGCCTTTTGAACTGCAATTTGTCCTTCTAATTCTGCTTTAGTACCTTGAAATCTCGCTTCTGCTGCCTGAATATCTCCTGTTTTAGTACCCGCCCTGACTCGTGCCAAACGAGCTTCGGCTACAGCAACTTGGGTTTGAGCTTGCTCTAGAGCAGCTTGGAGACGATCTCGATTGTCAAGAATGGCAATTGTCTGCCCCTGTTTGACCAAATCCCCCCGTTGAACTAGTAATTGTTTTACTCTTCTGCCTTCAGTCGAACTAGGAGCAGATAGTTCGATCGCCTCTCCCTTTGGTTCTATATAACCCAAAGCAGCAACTGCATCGGGCTCAGTCGTATTATCTACAATGGTTGCTGAAGATTTTTGAGTTTTGAGCCGATTGTTTAAAAATATAAATGCGTTGATTGCCGTAGCTGCTACGGCAATAGTCATGAGCAAAGTCGTCGTTTTTTGCTTGATCTCTTTGAAAAATAGCTGGCTTTTCATCCTAGAATTTTAAATATTAGATTCCCAGGTAGTTTAACGATTGACCGATCTATGCAGTTGCTGTCAGCTTTTTTTTTACTAAATAACCTTTGACAATAAAAACAGTAATTAGTTATTAGTAATTAGTTATTAGTAATTAGTTATTAGTATTAATTGAATAGAGCGGGCGTAAATGCGATTTAAAATCCCATCTACTGCAGCCCGAGCATTCTGCGTTTTAAACTCTACCCAATTGTTGACACAATAATACTTTCTTTATTTAAAACTATTTGTTTATTTCTGTCTGTAGAAAAAAACAACAAATTAATGTTTTAAATCAATATAATATTACAGTTCTCTATTCTAAAATGGTAAATTCCTATCTATCCAAATTATTAATTTAATTATGCCAAAAGTAATTGCTGATACTGCTAACATCAGTAAGACTAATTCTGTTAGGGTCATTGTAGTTAGGAGCTTTGTTTGAGCTTTGTTTAGATAGACAAAAGTGTTTAGCCCAAGCCGTCTAAAGATGAACCCGAATCTGGCAGCAAGTTAGATACTGTGCTGTCATTACTAAAGCTCATGAGATCTCCGTCTGTTGCAGAGAGTACGGCTAACCAGCCATCATGCGCTCCTGCATTAGTTGCCCCCAAAGAACCTTCTGTATAGCCTGTGACCAAAACTCGACCATCATTACCCACAGAAAGATCGAAAGGATTATCGGTTGCGGCAGTGCCAAATTGTTGAACCCACTGTCGATCGCCTTCGCTATTGTACTTAGCAACCCAGGTATCGTAAGAACCCGCACTTTCTCCGCCAAAATCAGCATCGGTAGACCCAGTAACGTAGAAATTGCCCAATTCATCAAAATCTATACTACGAGCGGTATCATCTCCAGCAGTACCAAATTGTTGAATCCATTGCCGTTCGCCCTCGCTGTCGTACTTAGCCACCCAGCCATCATAAGAACCTGCATTCTTGCCGCCCAAGTCTCCCAAAGTCCAGCCAGTCACATAGAGATTATCTTCGCCGTCAACCGCAGCATCCCAAGACCAATCATAGTCGGGAGTACCAAACTGATCTACCCACTCTTGCTCGCCATTGGGATTATTTTTAGCGACCCAAATATCGTATAGTCCTGCATTTTCTCCGCCCAAGTCTCCCAGTGTCCAGCCACTAGTGTAAACGTTGCTATCTTTGTCAGTGGCGATCGCAAAAGCCTCGTCAAAATTTCCACTGCCAAACTGCTGTAGCCACTGTTGATTTCCATTACTATCGTATTTGGCAATCCAGACATCGGTAGAAACGATGGGCATTGAGCCATTCATCAATTCCCCTGCATTTTCCCCACCCAAGTCATCGAGAGTATATCCAACTAAATAAACATTGCCCTCACGATCCACATCAAGATTGAACGAATTATCGAGAGAAAAAGTTCCCAAGGATTGCGTCCACTGCTGTTTACCTTCGCTATCATATTTGGTAAGGTTGATGTCTCCCAATCCACCTCCTACATAGACATTGCCCAATCCATCGATGCCCAAACTACCCGTAGATGGCGATGGTTCTACCCATTGCTGATTGCCGTTATTGTCATATTTAGCAATCCAAAAGGAATCTCCCGATGCTCCTGTGAGAAAAACATTACTTTCATTGTCTCCCCCAATACCAACTGAAAGGTCAACACCAGAAGTTCCTAACTGCTCGATTTGGGGGGTGGTTGGTTCTATAGCTGGTAGATCGTCAGTAAACTGAAAATAGTCTCCATCGAGACTCAAACCAGAGACTTCAGATAATGAGGCAACCAAGTCTACCTCTGTATCTTGCCGCCAATAGATTAGGGTATTTCCCTCAAGTTCTCTTAGATGGTAATTGGCTGCTGTACCGTGAAGTTGCAGAATGTCTAGTTCGGGGTCGAAGTCTAGAATTGAGGCATAATCATCATCTCCCTCCCCAAGATAGTAGGGCTGCCGTCGATCGCCAACAATAAATGTATCTTGCCCAAGGCGAGGATTTTCTTCTTCGGGTAAAATACCACCTACAGAGAATACGTCAAAAATATCGCGATCGCCAACTAGGGTATCTACTTCTCCCAGTCCTGGGTTTTCACTAGCAGGATCGACAGCCAAAAGTAGATCGTTACCCTGGCGAGTTAGGAGAGTATCGTTTTTTCCTGGTCTACCGACGAGATAGGAGTCACTACCAGGAGTGCCTACCAAAAGTCCGTAAACTTCCAATAGTAGAAAGCTTTGAGCCATTTCCCATAGGCTGGCTGTGGAAACCGAAATATCTAGACTACTGCCAATAGATGAATTTAGTCCCAAAATAGAATTCGAGAGATTTGCGGGCAGAAGAGTGCTATTGTTTTGAGGAAGTGAATTAGAATCTTCCATGACAACTCCGTTTGAGGTTTATGAAAATTATTTTCCAGTCAAGAAATCTAAATGAGAACCTTGTTGCGAGCGCAATTTTTTGGTGGTATTTTGCAGTTTAATTTGACCATTTTCAATTAGGACAATCCATTCTGCACGTCCGATTGCGCTGGGTCGGTGGCTAATCAAAATAGTAGTTTTATTTTGTCGATGATATAAAAGCCGATCCAAAACTTGAGCTTCTAATACTGGATCGAGAGCACTGGTAGACTCATCTAAAATAAGTATGGGGGGATCGTTAATGATGGCTTGGGCTATGGCCAATCTTTGTCTTTGTCCCCCTGAAAGATTTGCCCCAAATTCCCCTAAAACTGTTTGATATTTGTCTGGTAGTTGACTGATAAATTCATCTGCCCCAGCTATTTGACAAGCTCTAACAATTTTGTCGAGGGATACATAGGGATTTCCCAGACGAAAATTATTAATAATCGAACGACTCCAAAAGTTTGTCTCTTGTGGCACTAGCAACACTTGCTGACGCAGGCATTCTAAAGATAGATCTTGTTGATTAAATCTGCCAAAACGGATATTCCCCGATTTAAGATCGTACAGACCAACAATTAGTTTAGCCAAGGTACTTTTGCCGCAGCCAGACTTGCCAATTAAAGCGGTAACTTTACCCCCAGGAATTTTTAAAGAGAAATCCTACAGTAGATCGACTCTCCCAACATGATAAAAGTGAAGATCCGTACAAACAATGTCCGCAGTACCAGATATCTGCGTCCAAGATTTATTGCCATCATTTTTATCTTCTGGCGTAGCGTCAATTACCTCATTCAACCGTTGAGTGGCGGTTTTGGCACGGGCAAATTCATCTATAAAACCAATCATAGCTATGATGAGACCCGTAAAATTACCGTTCATACCATTAAATGCCAGCAACTGACCAATACTCAATTCCCGCTCAATAACCAGATTACTCCCTAGCCACAGGATAGCGATTGTACCTAGTCCAGAGACGAGTTTAGAAAAAACACCGTTGATAATGCTAATCTGAATAGTGCCAAAAGTGACATTAGCTAAACGACCAAAACGACTTTGGAGTTCTTCCCAAACTTGAGGTGCCGCATTATTAGTTTTCAGGTTGAGTGCGCCTTTGAATGTTTCGACTAAAAAACCTTGGTTTTCGGCAGACGTAACGAGTAGGGCGCGGGTTTTTTGCTTGAGAGCGGGTAAAAAGATGAAGGTGGAAATTGTCATACTAGCAGCAACAGCAGTAGCCGCAGCAGTTAGTTTCCAACTATAAAACAACATAAGAGCAAAAGAAACCAAGCCAATAAAAACTTGGCTGGGCAACCCAATCACCACTTGAGAAACTAGTTGATTTATTTCGCGAATATCCCTGAGACGACTAACAATTTCGCCACTACGACGAGCTTCGTAATAACTGAGGGGTAAACGCAAAATTTGCCGTCCGAAGGCAAGGACAAGTCCTAACTCCATACGTTGAGCAAAATGGGAAATTAAATTTGATTGAACAAATTGTAAAATGCTGCTAAATAGATTGATCGATACAACCCCAATAGCTACAACAGCCAGTAGTTGAGTATCTCCCCGTACTAATACATCATCAGTCAAAATCTGAAATAGAAAAGGAGTAGCCAGAGAAAGAATCCCGATTGTGAGATTAATCAGTAATGCTTCGCTCAAGATCCCTTTATAGGGCAGAACTCTCTTGAAAAAGCGCGAAAATCCACCGAGATCGTCGCTTTGTTGCTGCTCGAAACGACTGGCTTCAGGCATCAACAATAAGGCGATTCCACTACTCCAGTTAGTAATTAGTTCTTGATGGGTGATATAGCGCAGCCCGACAGCAGGGTCGGCTACGATATATTTATTCCCTTTTTTGCCATATAAAACTACCCAATGACATCCTTTCCAGTGAATGATTGCTGGTAAGGGAGCTTTGTGGATTTGCTTTAATAGTTGAGTGGTTATTTTAACTTGGCGAGCATTAAAACCCAAGGTTTCTGCTCCTCTTCTCAAACCTAAAAGCGTCGTACCTTGCTGTCCAGTTCCCACAAGTTCTCGAATACGATGGAGCGCAAATGTGCGCCCGTAGTGTTTAGCGACAGTCGCCAGACAAACTGCACCACAGTCTTCCTCGCTGTGCTGTAAAACTGTCTGATATTTCATGAAAAACCTAGAAATATTGCAGAATTAGACTTTTATAAGTCAAAAAAAAAAGATAAGTCTTAGGTAAAGTAATACCAAATCAATTAATGTTTTTATTTTTGCTATTTGGTATAAAGTATTTTTCCCAAGACTTAATTTTAAAGTTTTTTGAGAATTGCATTGTGATGGGATATTAGCAAAATGGCTAGTTCTACCCCATCTATGTTAAATAGATAATATCTAGTCTAAGTAGTAAGTAAAAAGAGTAGTCAAACAAGTAACTGAGAAATTATCTTACAGAAAAAGCAATGCAACCCTTTTGTTACTAGGCTCAATCTTCGATAACAAGGGTTTTCGAGGGAATGAGCCTAGAAAGATAGCAAGAAAATGAGCTTTTTGAAAGCTCTAGCTATGCAGTTGGTGGAGTTGGGAGTGTGGGAATCTCAGGAAGATCGTAACTAGGGAGTGCGGGAAGCTCGATGCCCAATGCTCCTGTTAGAGTGGTAATAGAGCTCATGATGCTAGTCAATATGTCAAATGGTGCGGTAAAAGGATTGCCTAGTTCTAATGTTTGCGCTCCTTCTAGGGTTAGGGATTGACCTCCAGAAATAATTTCAGCAGATTCATTAGAAACTTCCTCTAATAAAAGAAAGTCTAGTTTAGAAGTGGTACTATTTTGTGCCATCATCTTAATTTATATCTCCTTGTATACTATTAAGTGAAAATTTTTCAGCAAAAAAAGCAGATTAAAATTAATTTTTGCTTTGTTTACTGAATTTATTTAAACTCATTTTTTTTTCTTTGTCAGTCGAAAATATCTACAGTTTTAAAAATATTTTAAAAAGTAGAAAACATCTACAACTCAAACATAACTAGTTTTAACTTTTTGAGTTTAAAATATAGTTATATCTAAATAAGGCTCGATCTAAAATCTTACCCCTAGGGGACTTTGGCTTTGAGGGTCGAGTTTTAAAGTAATAGTTTGAGAAAGAAGATAGCAATTAACTGTCAATACAATCTTATGAGACATAGACTAGTATATTGAATATGTTTTGGTTTTTTGGGCATTTTAAATATTTTCAGAAGCTTGTTTTAAACAAGTATAAATCCATGCTTAATATTTTAAAAAATCTCAAATATTTTGTAATCAAAGCAAAGTCAATCGTTGTCTGAAAATTTATCAGCTTGAAAGCTAAAAAACATTATTTGTTAGTGTTTTGTTCAATTTACTCTCACAATAACTAATCATGCTAACTAATATTAAAACCGAATCTCTTGACTTAAATCGGGATGAAAATTTACTCTCTCCAGTCAATCCAGATGAATTTCTGCCCCAAATTGATTGGTGGGTTACTACTGGAGGTTTCGTTCTCCTCGGTATCTTTGGTGCGGCAATCTCCTTAACTAGCGTTCTGCGCTATAAGGTAACTGTTAAAGCTCCCGCTGCGGTAAGACCTGTGGGGGAGTTACGCATTGTCCAAGCAGCTATGGATGGGAAAATTGAAAGTATTGCAGTTAAGGAAAATCAAGAAGTAGTCCAAGGAGACATTCTGGCTTATATGGACGATTCGCGCCTGCAAACTCAAAAAATTCAGCTCCAAGGAAACATCAAGCAAACTCAGCTAGAATTAGCTCAAATAGCCATTCAAATTGAGGCAACCACCAGACAAATTAATGCTGAAAAGAATCGCCTCCAGGGTAATATTGCTGCTGCAACTGCCGAACTCAATCGCAGCAATCGAGAATATCAGGATAGGAGTAGTATCGCTAATGCTGAAGTAGAAGAAGCAATCGCCAATTCTAATTCAACGGAAGCACAATTGAATCAAGCTGAGACAGAATTGATTGCACTACAGGCAGATCTTCGATCCGCTTGGGCTAGTCTAAAGAGAGCAAAATCTAAACGCGATCGCTATACTCTCATTGCAGACGCGGGAGCATTGTCTCAAGATCAACTAGAAGAAGCGAAGTTAGATGTGGAACAACAACAACAGCACGTACTTGCCAAACAAGCAGCAATTAAACAACAGCACGCAGAGATCTCTCGGCAAAAACAAATCCTAATTGCTGCTCAAGCTAGATTAAACAGCAGTCAAGTAGGCTTAAATCCTAGTTCTGCTGGGATTGAAATTGCTCGACAGCAAATTTTACAAGCTAAAGCACAAGCTAAAGCTACTCTGGCTTCTTTAAACAGAGAGCGAGAACAGTTAGTGCAACAACAGATTAAAATTCAAAATCAACTGAGAAGCGATCGTCAAGAACTGCAACAAATTGAAACAGAACTAAAAAGAACTGTCATTCGAGCAGCAGCATCTGGAATTGTTCAGGAATTAAATCTGCGTAATCCAGACCAAATGGTTGGTGCTGGTGATATCATTGCTCAAATTGCTCCTAGTGATGCTCCTTTGGAAATTAGAGCTTTAGTTGCATCCCAAGATATTGAAAAAGTAGCAACTGGGGGCAAAGTACAAATGCGAGTATCTGCTTGTCCCTACCCCGACTACGGTACTCTTCATGGTACTGTTACGGCGATCTCTCCCGATGCTAATGCTCCCCAAGGAATTCCAGCCAATAGCAGTCAAACACCCAATTTTCAACAGGCTCAGTCTACTTACGATGTGGCGATCGAGCCTAATAGTTTATCTTTGCAAGCACCCAATAATGAATGTATTGTGCGTTCGGGCATGGAAGGAAAAGTCGATATTATTGCCAAAGAAGAAACAGTCCTGAGGTTTATACTCAGGAAGGCTAGATTAATAGTAGATGTATAACTCCAATTGCCGTTGAGCAATGAAGGAGCAAAAGTATTACTGTCGGTTTCACACCACAGTTTATGAAATTAGCCAAGTCAATCTTTAAAATAGCGGGGTCGTGAATAAATTTAAGTTTCAATAGTAAGTGTGATCGATAATGCCGATTCCATAGAAGAGAAAACTATCTATGTAAATTGGCTGTAAGGCACAAATACACGACCTCTAAATCAGACAACTCAGATTTACTAAATATGTTTCTTCACAATTTCCTCAAAATATCTGTGTATATAAAAATTCAGAAGAAATAAGAAGCTAACAATATTTAACTTACAGCCGTTTTCAGTTGGATAGACTCCGTTCGGGATTAGTTAGTTCGTCGCTATTAGCGTCTTACGTGGTTTGGGCGGTGCAAGCACTCGTCGGTCAACATTCTGGGGAGACCCCAGAATTACGACTCGTCATCATTACGGGGTTTCCCCGCAATTACGCTCTCACTGCAAGGTTGGTAAACTCCAGCACAGCCCACGGGCTATTAACTTTTTATAATCTAATCATTACGATCTACTCAGGTGAAAAGCGCAGTAAAACTCAATCTTGAAACTAATTTTTGCATTTGCTCGGGGTACAAATTTTTTTGTAAGTCTAGTAAAATTCTAGTATCCTAATATGAACCGATTTGTAGCAAGTCTGAAAGAAAAGATTTGAATAATTTATATAGCTCCTACTATTTACTTATTACTTATGGCTTTTATCAAAATAGGCAATATCATACTCAATACTAATTACATTGCTAGTGTTAAATTGGAGAGCCAAACTTTTAGTGGAGAAAGAAGCCTTTCTATCTTGATGGCAACTCCTAGGTTTCCTTTGTTAGCTGGGGCAGATTCAGCCTCTCCAGAGTTTTATCATTATGAATGGATTCATTTTACTGGTAAGCAAGCTCAGGGTCTGAGAGACTATTATAGTAGTCACAACAATGTGCTAGACTTGCTACCGCAGGATCGACCAGAAGAATGTAAGAGTAATCAAGTAACCTGATTTTCAAGATATTTACGAGCAAATATATATATATTATTAAAAATAAGTCATATTTCTTTGACAAAGACTGTATAATGTGAGGCGCATCCATGATTCGCACTTAGCAAGCTTTTGAAAAGCTAAAATAATTATTTCGAGAGTATTCTAACTTCAATGAATTCTATTTGAAACTTTTGTGTTTCAATTTTTTCAAGCGAGCTTGGGCAAAAAAATAGTTTTTCTCAAACAGGGTTAGTATATGTCAACTATAGAAATAGCTCGAATCAAGGTTAAATCTCACAGACGACCCCTTAAACCAGAAAAAGTCATAGAGCTAAAAGAATCGATCGAGGTTAATGGATTGCTCAATCCAATTACCATAGATCGAGATTTTAACTTAATTGCAGGATTACACCGTCTGACTGCCTGTACGATGTTAGGATTTAAAAAAATCGAATGTAACGTTGTTGACTATAAAAACACCTGGCAGTCGCGTTTGGCAGAAATAGACGAAAACTTGATTCGTAGTGAATTGGAAACTTTAGAGCGAGCCGAACTTTGGCTAGAGCGAGAAAAAATTCTAGAAAAAAGAGGATTGCGAGCCAAAGCTGGAGATAATCAACACCATCGACAAGGCTCTGTTTTCCAACCCATAAAAACTACCGAACAGTTGGCTAAAGAAATAGGCTACACCAAAAGGACTTATCAATATGGCAAACAAATTGCCAGTAAAATTTTGCCAGAAGTAAAACAGGCAATTCAAGGAACTGAGATAGCTAAAAAAACTACCGCTTTATTGGAAATAGCTAGAGCTGGTAGCGCGGAAAAGAAGCAAGCTGATGCAGCAGAGAAAGCTGCCGATAAAGCTAAAAAAGAAGGCGATTTAGCAGAAGCAGATCGCCAAGCCTCAATTGTAGCTAGGGCAAAAGCCAAACAAAAAGAACTACAGTTCTTGGCTTTAGCCGAAATTCAAGAACAAAAAGCTAAACCCGTTCGCAATGAGGTGCAAAATAAGATTCACAATGAGGTGCAAAATAAAGCTTGTAGTTCGAGCAATCTTGCTGTCCAAGTCGGTGATGAATGGCTTTTGGGTCGTCATATAATTTACTGTGGAAATACTTCTGCAAGAAAATTTATCGATCTTATTCCCTCTGAAGTAGCACTAGCAATTGTAACTTCTACTACGGAATGGGATCATGACTATTTAGTTGAGAAAGCCCGTGTGGTTGCAGTGGTAATAGAAGAAGATCGGATTTGCAATTTTTGTACTCGTCAGCAGATGCCCTTTCAATTTGAATTTTTGTTAGGTAAATACTATATCGGTATTTTTTCGGGTCAGGCAATTTCTAAGCCTCGCAAACCGATGGAGATTGAAGGAATAGAAGGAATTGTGTCCTATCTGATCGACCAATATACCAATCGAAATGTTGGTTTATTTGTAAGCGCACCTAATTTGGGGAATGGTGAAATTTTAATTGCTTGCGAACGGATGGGACGTATCTGCTTTGGAGGCGATCCCAACCCTAAAATAGTTGATTGCGCGATTTCTCGTTGGCAAAACTGGACTAAGGAACGTGCCGTGGTTGAAAAATCTACTAAATCTGATAGACTAATTCATCAAATTGATAGCAACTTTAAATCGCAAATTTTAGTAAAGGAAAATGACATCCAGAATAAAAAGTCAAAAATAGTTACTAGCCACCATAATTAGTGTAGTGAACCGACCATCAAGAAATAAACTAACAAACTATAGTCGTTCTAATTAATTTCCTGTCGATTCAGAGCGATCGTTTTTAGGCAATAGGCAACAGGGAATAATAATTAGTACGCTTTTTCTTATGGTTTTTATTTAGAACGACTGTAATTCATTTAGACTTTAATTACACTAGACTTCTGGCAGTGGGAAAAGGTAATTTTATTGTTTCTTTAACCCTTACTCAATTTCTAGATTTATAACTCCGTATATATCAAAGAATCTGATAACCAGTTTTCCACTATTGCCATAACCTGTTGGCTTTCTGATACCAATGAAATAGACATAGTATAGGCAGCCCAAACCAATATAGAGCTATGTAACTGTTTTTTTGACTCTAAGATGACTTTTGTTGGATCGCAATGGGGATAGATATTTAAGATTTTTTGTTCTTTCATGTTGTAGCAATATCGTAAATATAAAATTTCTTGCCTGACAAAGCTTAATTCTTTAAAAGAATCGAACAAGACTGTATGAATGATGTCTTGATAATATTTTTTTAACCACAATTTTATATATTTTGCTTGTTGAGTGGCTAGCTTGGCTAAAAGCTCTTCCTGAAGCCGATCGCGAGTTGTTAGCAAGATCGAATCAATTTCTGTTACTTTTCTCGGTTTTTGATCGCTCAGGACAAGAGCAATATTTTCCGTATCCATTTTTTGGCTATAGCGAAATTTTAAAATTTTTTGAGCATCATCATCTAAAGCCTGAATGGCTTCGAGCAAAATTTTGTCTGATAGATTAGATAATTGAGGATTGATAAATTTTTTTTCTAAAAAAACTGTCAGATAAGAATCTAAATTTATTTCATTATCAATAAATTGCTTAAATTTATTTAATAAAGGAGCTTCAAAATACTTACTAACGTAGCGAGAAATCGTTCCTTGATGTACTCCAATTTTGTTGCCTAACTTTTCTTGATTTAATAAAGCTAAGGAATGAGGATAGCATAACGGCATAACAGCTGGGCGAAATTTCCAGGGTATTTTGCTGCGAATTTTTTGGTAACTATATTCGATTGTTTGTATGGTCTTTCGCAGTAGCAGATCGGTTCTTTGTATTAGATCTGGATATTCGTCTAAACTGGTTTCTTCTAGATCGACCGACGAGCTAAATTCTTGGTCGTTGTAGACACTATAATTAGTTTCAATAATTGAGGGTTGATACTGTAACGCTTTGATACAAATATCGATCCATTTTTTAATAGTTTCAGATGTTACGTTTTCTCCTGCGGATGCTTGAAGAGGAGCATCTCTCATAAATCGTCGCGAATTATAATAATTTGCAGTTTCTCTAAAATCTCTAGCTTTAGCTTTTGGCCATCTACAGCCTTCAATTCTACGACCATTGGCAGTGTGATTGGTTTGATAAACTAAGATAAAATATTTTAGTGCAAAGATATAACGCGATCTAAGTGGTTCTGGTACTCCATATCTTTCTAAAGCATCCCTTCTTTTTTTTAAAGCGCGAGTGAATTTTGTCTGGTTTTTAATATCCACGTCACACAAAATATGCCAGCTAGATGCTAACCCTAATTTATCTCGTATGGTATTTCTTAGTATGCTCAAAATATAGGTTTTCAAGTTAGCACCACTAGCATTGCGAGCATCGTATTTATCAATATATTTCTGAAATTTGTCTGGTTTAAAGAGAATATCATTAGTAAAATCGTAAAGCTCTTGGGATTTCACCATGTAAAGAGGAAGCTGACAAAAATTTCTCCAGATCGAATAACATCGATCTAAGTCGAGATACGCCAATAAATGCCAATAAGCCAATTGTTTTTCTAATGGATCTGCTGAATTATCTTTGAGGATCTCAACAAAATAATTGACCCATATAGTGCGATCGCGATGGGGATATAAATCAACTAAGCATTCCATTTTTTTTTTCAGTTTATGCTGAATTAGGGGTTTAAATGGGGGAAACCCGTTACGATAATTAAAATCATAAAATGTATAAAATTTGCTGATTTGCATGAATTGTTCATTTTGAAGCCTATTTAATAGACAAAGCTAATAGAGTTTTTGCCATTTTTTCTATTTCATGGACAAATTAAAATTTAAAGTTTTTCAACAAATAATTTTAATATCGGAAAATCATTTATCATTGTTGCTCAAATAAAATATTTTGTCTGTAGATAAAATCTACTGCCAACCAGAATCGCTAATATTGAGATTTAAAAATCCACCAGAATAGATTAATTAAAAATATTCTTTGCATGGCGATTTATTCAACATCTTTAAATGACAATTGTGAGTAAAATTGAGATGCTAGTTTTATCTTTTAGTTTCTAGTTTTTAGTTTTTTAAGGGCGTAATCTGGAGGTTTACTCCAGATGTTGACCGCCCGCATTAGTTTTGTCTAGCTACTAGAAACGCGATCTCGTTCAAGACTCCATCTGATTGGAACTAATAACTAATAACTAATAACTGGGCGCAGCCCTTTATTTTTACAATTCGTTAGGATGACAATAAAAAAAAGCGTAGCTTATTTCAGTTTATTCAAATAAAATTTTCTATTAATGTTGTTATTAATTAACCACAAACATAAATCAATGGGTAGATTTGCCATATGTTTAATGAGTTCAAACAATGTCTAGCATTAAAATCGGCGATAAGTGGCTTTTGGGTCGGCACGTGATGTACTGCGAAGATACATCACGTGACAAATTTATTAATCTTCTACCATCTGAAATGGCTTTAGCAATAGTTACTCCTTTTGAGCATTGGAAACATAACTATTCTATTCACAAGGCTAAAATTGTGATTGTAATTGTGGAAGAAGGTGGAATATACAACTTTTTTACTCATCAACATATGCCCTTTAAATTCGAGTTGTTGGTCGATAATTTATATATCGCTGTCTATTCCTTTCACAATATTAGCCCACCCAAAAAAGTGACAGAAATAGAAGGAATAGAAGGAATTATTGCTTTCCTGATTCATCAATATACAACTTGGGGAGACTGTGTATTCGCACCGTTTTTGGGCAATGGTGAGATTCTAATGACTTGTGAAAAAATGGGGCGTATTTGCATAGCAGGCGATCGCAATCCATCTGCGGTAGCCAGAACGTTGGCACGATGGGAAAGCTGGACTAATAAGCGAGCTCATAAAGAATAAAATTAAATTTAAGGATAGATTTTAGGTAGTGAAATTATTTCATGACCTCCTCACAAATAATTCGAGCAGTCTTAAAGGAAACCCCTAGTGTTCGCAACACTTTATTTATGGGATGTTCAGATTATTTTTTAGTTAAAGTTGATTTAATCAACTGACAAGATTAAAAAAATATGTTTAAACTAAAACCGAGTGCAGATTAAGTAGCATACTTAGAAAAAGTACTTCATTCAAAGAAAGAAAGCCAGTTTCTCTGGATTTTATTGATTGCTTCATGACATCTTAACATTTCTAATAAGTCTGATTTGAGAAGTGTTAAAAATTAATGTAAAACAGATTACAAGTTATTTGTTTGATTACAAAAATATTTGTTGCTAAATATTGAGTCTTGTAATTTTAGTTCTGCATCTAAGTAAATATCTGCTATCTATATTATTTTTTGGTTTAGAGTCTAGTTTGCTTAATTATAGATAGCTAGAATCTCGGAAACAATTGGCGATCGGTGATTTATTAACTGATAGCGATCCTATTACAAATACTATATTTTCATTGAGTAACTGATGTTTCTCGATTGATCTAGAAGTTGGTTTTAAGCTGCCACAGTTCAAACACCTATTTCGAGCGGTAAAAATGATTCATTCTTGACTAATTTTCAAATGAATGGCAATACAATCAAAGCAAAAAGTGACAAAATTAAACGTCGTAGTTTTAAGGACAAAATAGTTGAGTGGTTTATGGACGCTGGTGATTTTGCATCTCGTCTACCATACTTTACTCAAGCGGTTTTAAGGCTTATTTTTCGTCACCCTGTAACTGGCACAAACATTATTCCCATCCTGGCAGATGGTCGAATCGTTTTAGCCAGACGACACGATACTGGAAAATGGGCTTTACCAGGGGGAATGATTGAATGGGGAGAAGAAATTGCTACTACGGTTCGAAGAGAACTATTAGAAGAGACAGGACTAGAACTAGTCAAAGTTTCGCGCTTGGTAGGAGTATATTCTAAACCAGATCGAGACCCCAGAGTCCATTCTATTTGTGTTGTAGTGGAAGCAGAGGTTCGAGGAGATATTAAAATTAAAGATAAGCATGAGGTTATGGAAGTCAAAGCATTCAACCTTAAAGATTTGCCTTTAATTGGACTTTCTTACGACAACGACGATCATCTCAAAGATTATTTAAATAAAGCGACTACTTTAGCCTAAATTTTAACTATAGTTATCAGTTTTGCGCTTTTTATTGAATTCAGTTTATTAGACTACAAAAATAGTTGTTCTAGTTTCTTGTCTCGATTCAGTAACGTTTTAACAGCTAGTTAACCAAGAATGTAGTCAATTGAGTAAAAAATTACAGACTATAAATTAAGGAGAATAAAGTGACAGCAATAACCGAAAAATGGTTGGTGCAAAAAAGCCAGTTTAAGACAATTGTCGAATTGTTAAGCTGGAGAGCTAAATCTCAGCCAGAAAAAACTGCTTACATCTATCTACGTCATGGCGAAACTGAATCGGGACAGTTAACCTACAAGGAACTAGATCGAAGAGCAAGAGCCATAGCCATTAAATTACAGCAGCAATATGTTCCTGGCAGCAGAGCCTTATTACTGTATCCACCAGGACTAGAATTCATTGTTGGTTTATTTGGCTGTTGGTATGCAGGGATCGTTCCCGTACCCGCTTACCCACCAAGACGCAATCAAAATCTTTTGCGTCTCCAAGCCATCGTACATAATGCTCAAGCCTCTGTGGTGCTTACCACCAAAACTCTAGTAAGCAACATCCAAAAACGTGTTACCGATTATCCTTATTTGGCTGTAATATCCTGGCTGCCTACCGATGATATATGCTATTCATCCGAGCTTGACTGGTATCCACCATTCATTGGAGGCGATCGCTTGGCTCTATTACAGTATACTTCTGGTTCTACAGGAACTCCTAAAGGAGTGATGATTAGTCATAGCAATCTTTGGCATAACCTCAATGCTATTTACCAAGGTTTTGGTCATGGCAACGATAGTCAGGGGGTGATTTGGCTGCCACCTTATCACGATATGGGATTGATTGGAGGAGTATTGCAACCTCTTTATGGTGGTTTTCCCGTAACTCTGATGGCTCCTGTAGACTTTCTGCAAAAACCCTGGCGTTGGCTGCAAGCGATTTCTCGCTATCGGGCAACCACTAGTGGGGGACCTAATTTTGCTTACGAATTATGTGTCCGCAAGGTTACCGAAGAGCAGTTGGCTAGTTTGGACTTAAGTAGTTGGTCAGTGGCATTTACTGGAGCAGAGCCAATTAACGCAGCTACTTTAGACCAATTTGCCGACACTTTTGCTCCCTGTGGGTTTCGACGAGAAGCATTTTATCCTTGCTATGGTATGGCAGAAACCACACTGATGATTTCTGGCGGAGTGAAAACCGCTCCTCCCGTACTGCGCACTATAAAAGCTGACTCTCTCAAGGAACATCAAATTATAGAGTCTCAAAAAGCAATGGAAGACCTTCGTGTAGTCGTTGGTTGCGGTCAAAGCTTAAAGGATCAGACAGTTATCGTCGTCGATCCCGAAACTAAAATCAGATGCGACTCCGAACGAGTGGGAGAAATATGGGTAGCAGGTCCATCAGTAGCCCAAGGTTATTGGCAAAGACCCCAAGAAACAGAGGAAGCGTTTGAGGCATATCTTGCTGATTCTGAAGAAGGGCCTTTTCTCCGCACGGGAGACTTGGGATTTATCAGCGAGGGCGAGCTATATGTTACGGGAAGGATTAAAGATGCAATAATTATTCGAGGGCAAAATCACTATCCTACAGACATTGAAAGAACTGTAGAAACTAGTCATCCAGCTTTAAGGTTGGGGTGTGGTGCTGCTTTTGGCGTGGAGGTCAAAGGGAGAGAACGATTAGTAGTGATTCAGGAAGTAGAACGTTCTTACCTACGTCGGCTAAATACCCCAGAAGTAGTGGGGCAAATACGCCAACAGGTAGCAAGTCAACATGGTCTGGAGATTTATGCTGCGGTACTGGTAAAAACAGGCAGTATACCCAAAACTTCAAGTGGCAAAATTCGCCGTTATGCTTGTCGAGATGATTTTCTGAAGGGTAACTTAAATGTGGTTTCAGACTGGAGCGAGAATCCTTCTGGTAAATCTGAATTTCTGCATTTATGGACTCAAACCGAATCTCTGTTAGAGAAATTACAACCCAGTGAATCAAATTTTAATTTGTAAACTACTCGATCGCCAAAGGTATAGAAAAATGATTGTAACTACTAAAAACCAACACCAAATTGACACCGAGCAGCTGATAAATCGACTTGATGAATATGATGAATTACACCCTTTAGATTTTCGCCTGGCTTTTGGTTTGACCCACGAGCAGGCAGCAGAAGAACTTTGTTTAGAACCCCAAACCATGAGAGCTTATTTGAAAAATAATCCATCTCGGCGAGTGAAGAAACTAGCAGCAACCATTGCCAAAAGATGGCTCGCTGAAGAACGACCTCTAGTTGACATCACTTACTTAATCGATCCTCGCTAAGAATTGTGTGTTTGGGGCTGCTTATTTACAGTAGTTTTCGGGGAATAAGATAAAGGGCTGCGCCCAGTTATTAGTTATTAGTTAGGGACGTTTCATGAAACGTCCGTACTAGTTATTAGTTCCAATCAGATATAGTCTTCAACTATACCTGATTGAAGACGACTCAAGGAGTCGGAGTCTTGAACTCAATCGCGTTTCTAGTACTAGACAAAACTAAAAACTAAAGATAAGGTAAGAACAACAAAACTTAATTTAGTGAATTTTTTAGACTGATTCTAGTTCTAGAGATAGGTTACTCACCAAATATTCAAC